>JBILWQ010000148.1:0-5424 GCA_044369805.1 Phycisphaerales bacterium | reverse complement strand
TCGCTCTTTACCCCGCCACGCGCATTCGGATGGCCTCGGGCATCTGCCTCAGACCATCGAGCAGCCTCGCGTCACCGAATCGGTCCACATCCAGGATCACGAAACTCGTCTCCTGGTCGCTCTGCAGGAATTCGGCGTGGATATTGATGCCGGACTTCGCCAGCAGCGTGTGCATGGTGCCCAGCACGCCTGGCACGTTGCGGTGCACGTGCAGGATCCGGAGCAGCCCCTCCCTGACCTGCGGCAGGTCGACCTGCGGGAAGTTCACCGCCGTGGCCGTGGTGCCATGTCGCCAGTAGCGGGCCAACTTCTCCGCCACATCGACCGCGATGGCCTCCTGCGCCTCTTCGGTGCTTCCGCCGATGTGCGGGGTCAGGATCACGTTGGGGATCCCGGCGAGCGGCGTGCGGAAGCCCTCGCCATTCTCGGCAGGCTCCTCGGGGAAGACGTCCGCCGCTGCACCCGAAAGGTGACCGCTGCGGAGCGAGGCGGCCAGCGCATCGAGATCCACCACGCGGCCCCGGCTGTTGTTGATGAGCGTGGATCCCGGTCGCATCTGCGCCAGTTCCCGTGCGCCGATCATGCCGCGCGTGCGATCGGTGTCCGGGACATGCAGGCTCACCACGTCGGATGCCTTCAGCAACGCGTCCAGCGTGGGCAGCGGCTGCGCGTTGCCCATGGCCAGTTTCCGGGCGATGTCGAAGAACACCACCCGCATGCCGAGGTCCTCGGCCAGCACGCTGAGCTGGCTGCCGATGTGGCCATAGCCCACGATGCCCAGCGTTCGGCCGCGCACCTCGCGGGATTGCTTCGCGCTCTTGTCCCACCTGCCCGCGTGCAGCTGCATGCTCTTCTCCAGCATGCGGCGGGAGAGGGCGATGATCTCGGCCAGGGTCAGCTCCGCCACGCTTCGCGTGTTGGAGAAGGGGCTGTTGAACACGGGCACGCCGACCCGGGCGGCGCCCGCGAGATCGACCTGATCGGTGCCGATGCAGAAGCATCCCACGGCGGCGAGCGGCCCGGCCGTCTCGAGTTGCGCCTTCCGCAACTGCGTCTTGGAACGGAGGCCCACCACGGTGGCCCGCCGCAGCAGGGGGCCGAGCTCCGCCGGCCCGGGGCTTCCCGCCAGTCGCTCGATTTCGAAGCCTGCCTCGCGCAGCGGGGCGTCCGCCGACGCATGGATCGACTCCACAAGAACCGCCAGGGGGTGTTCGCCCATCACTTGCCTCCCACCACGTCGGGCAACTCGTCCAGAGCCGCCGTGAAGTTCTCGCACCCATCCTGCGTCACCATGATGTCCGCCTCGTAGTGCACGCTCAGACTGCCATCGGCCGTCCACACGGGCCAGGCGTTGCCCTTGGAGCGGATCTCGGTGGTGCCCGCGCTGATCATGGGCTCGACCGCGATCAGCATGCCCGGCTCGAAGGCCTTCCAGGCCTCGGTCCACTCGCCCGGGTAGGTGGGTGCGGTGTTGGCGATGTACGGGCTCTCGTGCAGCGTGCGCCCGATGCCATGTCCACCGAGGCCGCGGACCAGGTGGAAGCGGCACTCACGCTCCACGTAGCCCTGCACCGCCTTCGCCCAATCGATCATGGGTCGGCCCGCACGGATGGCCGCAATCCCTCTCCGGAGGCTCTCGCGTCCGCAGGCCTGCAGGCGGCGGCCGATCTCCGTGGCGGAACCGATGGAGTAGGTCCATGCGGCGTCGCCGATCATGCCGCGATGCTTGACGCCGATGTCCACGGCCAGCAGATCGCCCTCGGCCAGCCGCGTCTCGTCATGCTCGCCATGGACCACCATGTCGTTCAGGCTGAGGCAGGTGTGACTGCGGAAGGGCGGGTGTCCACGCACCTTGTAGCCGATGAAGGCGCTGCGGCACTGCAGCGTCTCGAACAGGCTGCCGCAGAAGGCGTCGATCTCCGCCAGGGTGAGGCCTGGGCGCAGCCATTCGGCGAGGCGCCGATGCGTCTGGACCACGCAACTGGCCGCGGCTCGGGCCTCCTCGATCTCCTTGGCTGAGCGAAGGATCACGGGCCGCGATGGTAGCGGCGCGGGCTCGGCCTCAGCCCTGCAGCACCCGGCCGCCCAGCACCACGTGTCGCGGCGGCTCGGCCGCGAAGCCATGCACCAGGCTCCGCTCATCGCGATCCTCGAGCACGATCAGGTTCGCGTGCATGCCAGGGGTCAGCGAGCCCACCTGCCCACCCAGCCCCAGCGCGAAGGCCGCGTTGCGCGTGGCGGCCACGATGGCCTCGGCCGCGGTGAGTCCCGCATGCCGCACGGCCAGATGCATGGCGAACCGCAGGTCCACGGTCGGCGCGCTGCCGGGATTGGCGTTGCTGCCCAGGGCAAGGGCCGCACCCGCGTCGGCCAGCGCACGGCCCGGGGCATAGCGGCCATCGAGGGCGTAGCCCGAGCAGGGGAGCAGCACCGCGATGGCGTCCGAGGCCGCGACCGCCCGGACGGTCTCCGTGGTGGCCGCCTCCAGATGATCCACGGAGCGAGCGCCTGCCCTCACGGCCATCTCCGCGCCACCCAGGCTGGTGAACTGGTCGGTGTGCAGGCGCGAGGGCAGCCCGGCGAGCCTCGCCGCATCCAGCACCGCGCGGCACTGCTCCACGGAGAGAGCGTTGCGCTCGCAGAAGGCATCGACGGCGACGCCGGGGAAACGCCGCGCGAAATCGGGGATGACCTCCGCCGCCAGTCGCTCGGGCCAGGCGGGATCCTCGGGCGGAATGGCGTGCCCACCCAGGAAGGTCCGCTGCACGAGCACGGGCGAACCCTCGGCGGCGGCGGCGATGGCGCGGAGCATCCGGGCTTCGGTCTCGGGCTCGAGGCCGTAGCCGGACTTCGCCTCGGTGGCGCCCACCCCGAGCCGGGCCATGGCCTGCAGCCGAACCCGGACGCCCTCGGCAAGCGCGTCCTCGCCGGCGATTCGCGTGGCCCGCACGGTGCTCAGGATGCCGCCACCCGAGGCCAGGATCTCCGGCCACGGGGTGCCTGCGCGAAGCCGATCCCACTCGCCCCAGCGATCGCCGCCCCAGCAGAGGTGCGCGTGGGCATCCACCAGCGCGGGCATGCAGACACGTCCGCCGGCGTCCAGCTCCAGACCGCCATCGGGTTCCGGTTCGCCAGCGCCCACCTGCTCGATCCGGCCAGCCGCGCACCGCACGAAGCCTCGATCGATCACTCCAAGATCGCCCAGATTCCGGCCGCGGGCTGGACCGGAACCGGCCAGCGTGAGCAGCCGGGCGTTGCGGATCGTGAGGCGGTTCATCCCGTCAAGGTACCCGGCAGGTCGTGGTATAAGTCGCGGAACGCAGGAGCCCATGATGACCAACACGCCGGCCGAGTTGCCCGACAGGAAGAAGACCCCGCACATCGAGATCGAGTGGACCGGTGGCGTGCTCCTGCTTCGGCTGGCGGGACCCAACATCGGTCAGCACGAGAGCCCCATCATCACCAACGAGGTCACGCCCTACTTCAAGAAGCACGGCAAGGCCATCCGTCACATGGTCATGGACATGACCACCGTGAACTTCATGAGCAGCATGGGGCTGGGCATGTGCATCGCGTGCCGGAACCTGGCGGCCGCCCAGGGCGCTTCCAGCATCCTCTTCGGGCTCAACAAGGACCTTCTGGCCCTGATGAGCATGATGAAGATCGAGAAGATGTACAAGATCGCCAAGGACAACGCCGAGCTGCAGAAGCTCGTGAAGTGACGCCTCGAATCAGCCCGGGGGTGCGGTGCCCAGATGCACCACCACATCCGCCCGATCGGTCTCGTCCACCTGAAGTGTCCGTGCCTGGCCGGGGACCAGTGCCACCGTGGTGACCACCTTGCCCCACGCCTGGGCGCGGATGGATCGGGAGAGCGCCTGCAGGTCCATGGTGGGACCGCATCGCACCAGTCGACGCCGGCCCTCGGCCCGGTTGACCTCGTCGGCGCAGGTTTCCGGCGACGCATCGCACGTCACCTCGGCCACCGGGGGAAAGGCCTCGGTCACATCCTCGAAGAGGGCTCGCCGCACCATGTCGGGCACCTCGCCCTCGGGCGCCGAGACCACCACGATGTCGGACCGCCTGGCCAGTCGCATGAGATCGGCCCAGACCAGCACCCGGCCATTCCGGCCATTGAACATGGCCAGGTCGCGAGGCGCCTCGGTCCGGTCGGGCAGCGCGGTCGAGAACTGCACCGGGCTGCCCCACGGCTCGTCCATCTGGTGCGATCCGGTGCAGCCCGCGAAAGGGCCGAGAAGAACGCAGGCAAGGACCGGGAAGACTTTCATCCCGTCCAATGTGTCCGGAATCGTGCGGGGGGTCAACCGGATCGGATCCGGAGCGACGGATTTGTCTCAATCCATGGGATGGCGCTGGCTTCGGACGGGATCCGGAATAACTTGCTTGGGTGACCCCACGCCACGTCGTCGCCGTGACCGTCGCGGCCTCGCTCGCCATGCTTGCGGCAGGGCTGCCTCCCCTGGAGGCGCCGCCCCCCGAGATCGAGCTCGCCCCCGATGGCGAGCCCGTGGAGCGTTTCGATGGTCAGGTGGTGGTCCGACTTCTGGTGCGCGATGGCTCCGACATGATGCTCGTGGGCCAGCTCTCGAACGATCCATGGACTCACGGGCCGGCGGTCGGTGCATGGAGCGATTGGCGGATGGATCGGTCTGACCTGGACGCGCTTCGCGCCGCCGGCATCGAGTTCGAGGTGATGATCCCCGATCTGCAGTCACTGGTGCAGGCGGAACGCGAGCGATTGGCGCGGCCGCAGCCCAAGACCACCGCCTGGTTCTCCGACTTCAAGAACCTGGCAGCCATCAACACCCGGCTGGACGAGCTGGTGGCGCTGCGACCGGACATCTGCTCGATCGTGCAGGCGGGCAGCAGCATCCAGGGCCGGCCGATCCGCGGCATCCGCATCTCCCGGCACTCCGCCGGCACGCAGGTGCCCGCGTTCCTGTTCACCGCCACGCTGCACGCCCGCGAGTGGGCCGTGCCCATGACCGCCATGTGGTTCGCCGACCGGCTGGTCGAGGATGACGGCATCGACGCGCGCCTGACCGCGATCGTGGATTCGAGCGAGATCTTCATCTTCCCGGTGATGAACCCGGATGGCTACGAGTACAGCTGGACCACCAACCGGCTGTGGCGGAAGAACCGCCGTCTCAACAGCGGCGGCAGTTACGGCGTGGATCTGAACCGCAACTGGGCCACCGGCTGGGGGGGATCGGGCTCAAGCGGCTCGCAGAGCAGCGAGACCTACCGCGGCACGGCGGCGTTCAGCGAGCCCGAAACGGCGGGCCTCCGCGATTTCGTCACCCCCAGGACCAACATCGCCGGTCACATCGACCTGCACAGCTACAGCCAGATCATCATGTGGCCCTACAGCTACACCAGCGCCTTGCCGCCGGAGTCGGCCAC
>JBILWQ010000146.1:0-5473 GCA_044369805.1 Phycisphaerales bacterium | reverse complement strand
GAGAACGACCTTGCCCTTCGCGTCGCGCTCGGGGCGCTCGACGGTGATGGTGCGGTAGCCGAAGTCCTCGTTTCGGAAAATTCGGCTGATTGGTACGCCGTCGCGATCGACCTTCTTGAACTGCCCGAAGAGGCGGGTGATGTCCTCGATGTGTTCGCCGGCCAGTTCGTGGCGCTTGCTGCCGAGGCTCTTGCGCATCTTGCGATAGAACGCGCTTGCATCGATCAACTGCACCTTGCCTGCCCGCTGCTTGACCTTGCGGTTACTGACCACCCAGATGTAGGTGGCGATGCCCGTGTTGTAGAACATGTCCGTCGGCAGAGCGACGATGGCCTCAAGAAGATCATTCTCGAGCACATAGCGACGGATCTCACTTTCCCCCGATCCCGCCCCACCCGTGAACAGGGGCGAGCCATTCAGCACGATCGCAAATCGGCACCCACCGTCCTTGGCCAACCGCATCTTCGAAATGAGATGCAATAGGAACAGCAGCGAGCCATCGCTGACACGCGGCAGCCCGGGAGCAAATCGACCACCCGATTCGTACTCGCGCCGCACGGCGGCTTCGATCTTCTTCCACTCCACGCCGAAAGGTGGGTTAGAAAGCATGTAATCGAAGCGCTCATCGGTCAGGCCGTCCTCGGAGAGGGTGTTGCCGAGGATGATGTTCTTGATTTCCTGCCCCTTGATCACCATGTCCGCCTTGCAGATGGCGTAGGACTCTGGGTTCAGCTCCTGACCGAACATCACCAGCCGGGCCTTTGGGTTGTGGGCGCGAAGCCAATCGTCGGCCACGCTGAGCATGCCGCCGGTTCCGGCTGTGGGGTCGTAAAGCCGAACGATCTTGCTGCCGCCCGCGAGTACCTCGTCGTCCTCGGAGAAGATTAGGTTGACCATGAGGCGAATGACTTCACGCGGGGTGAAGTGCTCGCCTGCGGTCTCGTTCGAGAGTTCCGCAAACTTGCGGATCAACTCCTCGAAGACCAGGCCCATCTGGGCGTTGTCCACCTTGTTGGGGTGCAGGTCGACGTTTACGAATCGCTCGGCCACCTGATAGAGCAACTTCGCCTTGGCCAGCTTGTCGATCTGAACGTGGAACTCGAACTGGTCGAAGATGTCTCGCACAGCGAGCGAGAAGCCCCGGATGTAGGCCCGCAGGTTCTCCGCCACGTTGTCCTGGTCGCCAACCAGCTTCTTCAGGTCGAGCTTCGATGTGTTGTAGAAATGCTGCTTCGACTTGCGCAGCAGGAAGGGCTCTGGATCCAGGCCCGACTTCTTGCGGAGGGCGAACTCCTCGAGCACGGCTTGCTTCGTCGGTTCGAGCACGCAGTCAAGGCGACGCAGCACCGTAAAAGGCAAGATGACCTTGCCGTAGTCGGACTGCTTGTAATCGCCCCGGAGAAGGTCGGCGACGGACCAGATGAACGCTGAAAGGTTGGATTCGGGCATAGGAAGGAGCAGGAATCCCCGGCACTACACGACCGCCGGAGCATGTTCACCGGAAGGTATCCGAGCGATGCGAGACACATCGCTTCGTGATTTATGTCCCAAATGTGTCCTCACCCCCCACCCCCGCCTCCTCGCGAGTACCTGACATGGCGTGGGACCTGGACCGCTGATCACACCTGAACTTGCCGACCGACTGTCGGCGGAGGACCGCTGCACTGCCGTGGCCGACCTGCTGGCGCAGGCCGCCCTGCGATGCGTGAGTTCGGCACCTCAAGCGCAAGAGGCCCTTGCCATCTCTGCCACGCCGTGCGTGACTGTCGGCGAAGGAGGTCGCGATGGACCTGAACGTTGAAGAGATGCGGCTTGAGCGGCTGAGCGTGGCCGAGCTGCAGGCCGAATACGCCGGTCTGCGCATGCGCGTGTGCGTGGCCATGCGCCAGCGTTTGCTCGACGCCATCGACTGATATGCGCGTTAGCCGGCAGGGCTCGCCCGGTGCTTCTGGGGCCAGCGATTTTCCTCATGAAAGGCGCGAAGCATTCGGCCAGCGTTGACCGCGACCATATACCCCCTCCCCCAATACCTGACCCACCAACCCATACCCCTCCCCCACCTGCTCCTCTGCGCCAGCCTCTCGGCCACGCCGGACGCGCAAGTGCTCACCGACCCAGACCCGATTTGGACCGAAGAGCAAGGGTGGCTGGGTCGGCGACCATTCAAGCGCGGGTCCCTGCTGTCTTCCGGCATTGCCTACGCCCACACCGACCCCGACACGCCCGAGCTGCGCCAGGCGTTGATGCTGGAGCCCGTCGCGAAGGACCCCGGCTTTGCCGCGCGCGCGCAACTTGCCTACCGCTACCGATATGTTGTATTGCTCGGCATGAACCTGCTCACCTGGGACGGCGGGTGCGTGCTGCATGTGGGCAACGACTGGGTGCCCGTGTCCACCGAGGCAGAGCGGCGCGCCGTGCAGGCCGGCCTGGCGCTGCCGCCAGTGCCGTTCACTTACACCGTGCCGCAGGCGGGCGCGTTGCTGGTGGGCGCTGTGGGTGTGTGGTGGTTGCGGCGCAAGTTCGTGTCGCGTGGGTGAGCGGGGAAAAAAGGCAGCAAGTCCGGGAAAGGCGATCGAACGCAATAGTGTGTACCGCATGCGTGGAGAAGCGCCGACGCCCACTTTGACTTGTGCATACGGTATGGCACACTTGTATTTCAGCTCGTTCGCCGATCAGCGCCATGAACTACCCCGTCCTCATCACCAAGCAGCCCCGCTCCGACTTCGGCGTGATCGTGCCCGACCTGCCCGGCTGCATCACGGCGGGTCGCACCATGGACGAAGCCCTGGAGATGGCGCGCGAGGCAATCGAGCTGCACCTCGAGGGTCTTGTCGAGCACGGCCAGGTGCCACCCCTGCCCCGAAGCATCGACACGCTGCGTGCCATGCGCCGATTCGCCGGCGGCACCTGGGCCGTGGTGCAGGTGGACCCCGCCGGTCTGCGCGTGCGCGTGGTGCGCGTGGGCGTGACCATGCCGCAGCGGCTGCTCGACGCCATCGATCGTCATGCGCGCCAGAGCGGCGAGACGCGCTCGGGCCTGCTGGCACGCGCGGCCATTCGCTACATCGGCCGCGAGGGTGATGCGCTGCCCACGGCCGAGGCGGGTGGCGTGCGGGCGCGGCGGGTGCGCGCGGCGGGTGGCGCGGCCGCCGCTGGTCGGACCGCTGGGCGTCGGCGCGGCCGCGCAGGCTGAGTGCCACTCGGGTGATCGGGGCTGCAGGAAAACCGGCAGCAAGTCCGGAAGCACCTGCATTCGGCCACTACCGTGCCGGCGTGACCGCATCACCAACGCGCCGCATGGCGATCGGAGGGATTCCGTGCGGTCGCGCCTTGACCTATGTATCCGTTCGAATACATTCTCCACGGCCGCGTGCGCGCCACGCCCGAGTTCCTGCAATGGTTTGCGGGGCTGCGTGACCGCACCGTGCAGCGGCGCATCGCCCGCCGACTGGATCGACTGACCGCCGGCAACCTTGGAGACTGGAAGATGATCGACCGCAACCTGTTTGAACTCCGCCTGCACTTCGGCCCTGGCTACCGGCTCTATGGAGCGCGCCAGGGCGAGCACGTCTTCGTGCTGCTTGCCGGTGGCGACAAGTGGTCGCAGTTTCGGGATGTGGCCCTGGCGCGACGCCTGCGAGACCAGGAGGACCTGTGAAATCCGCGCCTCGCTCAACGACCGCTGGCATCACGCACGACACGCAGCCGCGCGTGTCTCGGACCGTGCCGTTTGATGCCGCCGATTACCTGCTGAACACCAGCGATGTGGCCATCTTCCTCTCGGACGCGCTGGAGGAGGGTCATGCCGACGAGGTGCTGCATGCACTGGTCACCTGCTGCCGCGCGCGCGGTGCGGGCAAGGTTGCCCGGCGCGCGGGCATGACCTTGGATCAGCTTGCGCGCGCGCTGCGACCGAAGGCCGTGACACCCCTGCAAGTGCTGATGACGATCGTGCACGCCCTCGGTCTGCAGCTTGAGGTGAAGCCGCGCAAGGCTCGCACCGCGACGAAGTCTCAGCCGCGCGCCAAGCCGGCCTCGCGACGAGCGGCAGCCGGTTCGCGGCGGCGCTGAGCGCGATCGCCAGGAAAAAAGGCAGCAAGTCCGGGAACGGCGGCAAGCCACGATAGGGTGTCAGCACAACCGCCGAATCCACGCCCGCCGGGCGCCGGCAGGGAATCCCGGGCGGTTGTCCCTTGACCCATGTATCCAATCGAATACATTCTACCGGAAGGCCTTCAGGCCACGCCCGAGTTCTCGCGGTGGTTCATGGGGCTGCGCGACCCAACCAACCAGCACCGCATCATGCAACGACTCAGGCGTCTGGCACAAGGCAACCACGGAGATTGCAAGATGATCGACCACAACCTGTTTGAACTTCGTCTGCACCACGGCCCCGGCTGGCGGGTGTACTTCTGCAAACGCGGATCCGTGCACGTGCTGCTGTTGACGGGCGGGGACAAGTGGTCGCAATTCCGCGACATCGCGGCGGCGCGCCAGTTGCGGGACAGGGGTGCGGCATGAGCGCTTCGCGTCGACCAAGGCGGGCCATCAAGTTCCGACCCGTGCCAGACGGCTCAGGCAATGTCTACTTTGATCCGGCTGACTTTCTGGAGACTGAGAGCGACATCGCGGTGTACCTGTCCGAGGCGCTGATGGACGACACGGTGCCCGGCATTCTGGACAGCCTCTTCACCGCGTGCCGTGCGCGCGGCATCGGCAAGGTGGCGCACGCGGCCGGCCTGGGCCGCGAGAGCCTGTACAAGGCGCTGTCACCCAAGGCGCACCCACGGTTCGAGACCATCATTAAGCTGGTGCGAGCCCTCGGCCTGATGATGGAGCTGAAGGTGGCGCCCAAGGATGTCCGCCGCCGCGCCGCCGCGGCCATGGCGGCACCCAAGCGACGCAAGGCGGTGCGGGCTGTGGCGCAAGTGCGGCGAAAGTCGGCGTGACGATCTTGCAGAAAAAGCGCATGAACCCGCTGAGTGCTGTGCACTCGCGGCTATCGTGACCCGGAGAATTGAGGCATGTCCATGACCACCGACCAGATTCGCGATCGAATCCGCGCCGCACCCTTCCGGCCCTTCACGCTGCACCTCGCTGATGGCCGCGCGATCAGCGTGCCGCACTCGGAGTTCGCCGCCATGATGTCCCACGGCCGCACCGTGCTGGTGGTGGACCCCGTGAATCAGGAGCGGCTTGAGTACGTGGATGTGGGCCTGGTCCTCTCGATCAGCATGCAGGAGCCGGGCACCGAGTCGAACCGGAACTGATTGCGGGGTTGGGGTGGTTCAGCGATACCCTTCCTGCATTCCCGCAGGAGCGCCCCTTCCATGACCCCCGCCACCGCCGCTTCCCACCCCGCCACCCACCCCGCCGGCATGTCCAGCAAGGACATGATCGACGCCTGCATGAAGCACAGCCTGTTCTCGTGGAGCGCCACGGGCAAGGTGGACCCGATTCCGGTGGCGCGCGC
>JBILWQ010000145.1:0-5503 GCA_044369805.1 Phycisphaerales bacterium | reverse complement strand
CGAGCCGCTCCCACACCAGTGTCTCCACGAAGGGCTTTGAAAGGGCGACAGTGGACAGACTGGCCGCCCAATGCTCCTGCACCGCCTCGCTCCAGGGACGCCGCCAGATTCCCCCGTCGGCCATGGGCTCGCTCGGCACGCCCATCGAACTCAGCATGACCTTGCAGTCGAAGCCCGCGAAACGGTCCAGCATGGACGAGACCTGCAGCAGATCCCGGACCCCGTGGCCCGCACCGCCGCCACCCATGCTCAGTTGCATGCCCACGGCATCCATGTGCACGCCCTCCTGGATCAGTCGCTCGAGGAACTGCCAGGCACTGATCGCGCCCGGACTCCCGGCGATGGTCTCGCTGAAGGGATCGCCGAACTCCACGAGCGTGCGGGCCCCCTTGCGGCTCTGGCGAGCCAGCAGCGCGGCTCGCCTCGCCAGGCCGATCCGCTCGCTGTCCGCGAAGGGATACCACGCGTTCGTGTGCAGGCCACTGCAGAGGTTCCAGAGTGATGTGACCGCGCGATAGCGGTGGACCACATGCTCCATGAAGATGTAGGCCCGATCCACGATCGCCTTGAAGTCGCCCTTGAACCGATCCATCCACGGCGGCAGCCATTCGGCGTCGAAACGCAGCAGCGGGCCCGCCACCACGGGTCGGCGCGCGTGCACCGCCAGGGTCATCCAGCGGTCCAGCGCGTCGAACTGGAAGGTTCCAGGCTTGGGCTCGATCAGGCTCCATGGGGTCTCGACCGCCACCACGTCGAAGTCGGCGCCGAGGGCGCCGCTCACGGCAGGATCCAGGCGAGGGTCGACCCGGATGCCCATCAGGGTGCTGGTCGAACCGCGGCGGGCGTAGCGACGCTGAAGCGATTGCTCGGCCTGGATGACGGCCAGCCGCTCGCCCGCCTCCAGAGCCGCGATGAGCGACTCCCGGGCCTTCGTCTCGGCACGACCCTTGTCGTCCTCGGTGATCGCCTGCACGAAGAGCGTGCGTGCCCGCTCCCAGATGCGGAAGCTCTCGCCACCGCTCTCCGGATCGAACATGAGCCAATCCTCGCCCTTCACGATGTACTGCTTGATCTGGTGGCGGGCCAGCTCCAGATTGAGCAGGTAGGGCGCCTCACGCTGCGGAAGCAGGCAAGTCTTGAGCATGATGCGGCCCAGCGGCCCCACGTCCATCTCCAGACACAGGGCCGTGGCCAGACCATCCTCCGGATCGCACACGATGCAGTTGCCCTTCATCCGCACGCGTCCTGAGACCGGGTGGTCATCACGCCCGAGCAGGTGCGCCCGAACGGGCTGCCGGTCCCGCGAGGGTCCCAGCGCATCATGAACCTCGAACTGCAGCATGCCGGTCGAGTGTATCGGCCGCCCCTCCAGCGGCGGCACATCGGGCGAAAAGTCGTGCCTCTAGACTCCAGGCATGCTCCCCCGATCGGGAACAGTTCGCGATGGCTCGGTGGTGTTCACCGACCTGTCGCTGCCCGGGCGTCGACAGGGCAAGGTGCGCGATCTCTATGACCTGCCGCCGGTGCCCGGGCTCACGCCCTGCCTGCTCGTCGTGGCCACCGACCGCGTCAGCGCCTTCGATGTGGTCATGCCCACCCCCATCGCCGGCAAGGGTCGGCTTCTCACCCGCATCAGCCTGGAGTGGTTCCGCTTCATCCGGAACCTGGGGATCATCGAGGATCACCTGCTCAGCGCGGATCCGCACGCCGTGCCCGGCCTCTCGGCCGCCGAGCACGACCTGCTGGTGGGCCGCTCCATGATCTGCCGCAAGGTCGCCATCATTCCGGTGGAGTGCGTGGTGCGGGGCTGGATCGCGGGCAGCGGATGGCAGGCCTATCGGGAGCACGGCGACATCTGCGGCGTTCCGCTGCCCCAGGGGCTGCGGAACTTCGACCGCCTGCCGGAGCCCATCTTCACGCCAGCCATCAAGGCCGAGCACGGCCACGACGAGAACTGCACCTTCGATCATGTGGCCCAGCAGGTGGGCGAAGCCCTCGCGGATCGACTGCGCTCGACCAGCCTGGCCATCTACCGTGCGGCGGCCGAGCGCGCCATGGACCGGGGCCTGGTCCTGGCCGACACGAAGTTCGAGTTCGGCCTGGCCCTGGACAACGCCGGGCGCGTGACCGACAGACTGGTGCTGGCCGACGAGGTGCTCACGCCCGATTCAAGCCGCTACTGGCTGCTGGAGTCGGTGGGCACGGGCCGCGAGCCCGACAGCCTGGACAAGCAGTTCCTTCGCAACTGGCTGCTGGAAGAGGAGCGACAGGGGCGATGGAACAGGCAGCCGCCGGGCCCCGAGCTCCCCGCGGATGTCGTGCGCCTGACCCGCGATCGATACGAGCGGGCGGCCGAGATGCTGTCGGCCCGGTGAACGACAGAGCGCGGCTGGAGGGCCTCAACGGCCCAGACAGGCATCGGCAACGTTGCGAAGCAGCATGGCGACGGTCATGGGCCCCACGCCACCGGGCACCGGCGTGATGAAGCCCGCCACGGCCGCGGCGGATGCGAAGTCGACGTCGCCGCTCGTGGTCGTGGTGCCCCCGGGTCCCGGTGTGCGATGGATGCCCACATCGATCACCACGGCCCCAGGCTTGATCCAGGCGCCATCCACCAGGTTCCGAACGCCCGCGGCCACCACCAGCACGTCCGCCTGCCGAGCCAGCGCCTTCATGTCGCGCGTGTGCCGGTTGCCGCTCACCACGGTGGCCTCGGCCCGCATCAGAAGGACCGCCACCGGCTTGCCCACGATGTTGCTCGCGCCCACCACCACGCAGTGGGCCCCCTCCAGGCGGATGCCGCTGGCCTCGATCAGTTCCACCACGGCCCGGGCGGTGCACGGCACCAGGCTCCTGCGGCCATAGACCACGTTCCCGATGTTGGCCGGGTTGACGCCCTCGACATCCTTGTCGGGGGAGATGAGCGACTGGACCCGCTCGACATCCACGCCGGCGGGCAGCGGCAGATGGACCATGATGGCGCGGACCGAATCATCCTCGTTGAGCAGCAGCACGCGACCGGCGATCTCGTCGAAACCGCTGCCCTCGGGAAGCCGGTGCAGCCGGTACTCGATGCCCACCTCGGCGCAGGTCCGGGCCTGGCTCTGCGCATAGAGCTCTGCCGCCGGATCACGGCCCACCAGCACGGCGTCGAGCCGGGCAGGTCGCGCGGCCTTCGCGATGCGCTCCCGCACGGAGGCACGCACGAGGGCCGAGAGGGCCTTGCCGTCGAGGATGCTGGCTGCCATGGCCGCAGCATACGCGCCGGTAGCATGAGGCCTCGAAGGAGAAATGCCCATGCTCATGCTTCCCGTTGCCGCCGCCCTGCTCGCCGCCGACGCCCCCACGCTGGACATCGGATCCAAGGCCCCTCCGTTGAGCGTGGAGAACTGGATCAAGGGCGAGGAGATCCGGAGCCTCGCCGCAGACAAGGTCTACGTGGTCGAGTTCTGGGCCACCTGGTGCGGCCCGTGCATCCAGAGCATTCCACACCTGACCGAGCTGCAGAAGGACAACCCGGGCGTGACCATGATCGGCGTCGCCGCCAGCGAGCGAGGCAAGAAGGATCAACCCGACACCCGGCTCGCGGGCCTGACCACCTTCGTGCAGAAGCAGGGCGATGCCATGGGGTATCGCGTGGCATTCGACGAGGATCGAAGCATGGCCAAGACCTGGATGGACGCGAGCGGCCAGCAGGGCATTCCGTGCGCGTTCATCGTCGGGAAGGATGGCCTCATCGAATGGATCGGCCACCCCATGGAGATGGACAAGCCGCTGGCCGCCGTCGTGGCAGGCACCTGGGATCGCAGCAAGGCAAGGACCGAAGCCGCCGCAAAGGCCGAGCTGGAGCGTTTCATGATGCGCGAGCTCCCGATGCTGGTGGCCAAGGCCGAGTCCTCCGGTGACTGGAAGCCCGTGATGGATCGGTTCGATCAGCTGGAGGCGAAGGCCAGCGATCCGACGACCATCCGCGTGCTGAAGTTCCAGGTGCTGGCCGACTCGAACCGACCCGTCGAGGCGGTCGCGACCGCTCGCACGCTGCTGCAGGCGGACCTGGGTGCGGAGACGTTCAACATGCTCGCCTGGACCATCGCCACCGAGATGCCGGACAACGTCCGGGACCTCAAGCTGGCGCTCGCCGCCGCGGACAAGGCGGTGGACCTCAGCAAGGGCCAGGATGGCTCGATCCTGGACACGCAGGCGCGAGTGAACTTCGAGCTAGGCGATGCCTCCAAGGCCCTCGAGATCCAGACCCGTGCGGTCGAGCAGGCCACCCGGCGCGGCCTGGACGGCGAGAATCTCGCCGAGATGAAGGCGGCCCTGAAGCAGTACCAGCAGGCCGCGTCGAAGAAGTGAGATCTCCGGCCGCGCGTCAGGCCACGTTCACCTCGCGGCCCTCGGACGCGCTCCGGTAGATCGCCTCGATCACGGCCTGCACCTCGCGTCCCTGCGCGGCCGTGGCTACCGCGGGGCCGCCCGAGGCCAGCACCCGCGAGAACGCCCTCGCCTGCGCATCCCACGCCTGCTGCATGGGATCATCGGCCACGAAGTGCGGCGCCAGGTCGGCCGGGCGACCCTCCGCCTCGGTGGCCAGCGTGAGCGTGCGGTCCTGCATGCCGAAACGGCAACCGCCCGCATCGCCGAAGATCGCCAACCCGTCGGGGAGCGAGCCATCGGGCACGTTCATCGCCCAGGTCGCGTTGACCTCGATCGTGGCACCACCTTCGCACCGGAGCAGTGCCGTCGCGTGATCCTCGACATCGCAGTCGCCGTCGAGTCGCGGAGGCCCCGCCCACATGTGGGTGAAGGCGTAGTCCTTCATGCGCCGCCCGAAGTTGGCGTAGGTGGCACCACTGGCGTGCAGGACCCTCGGCCGGCCCATGATCTCGAGCACCGCGTCGATGAGATGCACGCCCAGGTCGATGAGCGGACCGCCGCCGGAGCGGGACTTCGTGGTGAACCATCCGCCCAGCCCAGGCACGCCGCGTCGGCGGTACAGGCTGGCCTTGGCGTGATAGATCCGCCCGAATCGGCCCGCCACGCGCAGCGCGCTGGCCATCTCCACCGCGGGCAGTCGCCGGCACACGAAACCGATCTGCACCTGCCGACCGGCCCGGCTTGCGGCCTCGATGATGCGGTCGCATGCCGCCACCGAGGTGGCCATGGGCTTCTCGAGCAGCACGTGCTTCCCCGCCTGCAGCGACTGCACAGCCAACGCCTCGTGCAGATCGTTGGGCACGGCGATGACCACGCCGTCGAGGTCGCGACGAGCCAGCAGACCCTCCAGACTCGGCTCATGAGCCACCGTGGGCTGCTCCGCGCGGAGCGCCTCCACCGCCTCGGCGCTCGGATCCCACGCCGCCACCACCGGCAGCCCCACGCGTGCTGCATGCCTTGCGTGCACCCGACCGATCGATCCCGTGCCGATGATGCCGATCCGGTTCATGCGGGCAAGGTATCGAAGAGGCGGGCGGCACCCCGCACGCCGCTCGAGTCTCCGTGC
>JBILWQ010000144.1:0-5512 GCA_044369805.1 Phycisphaerales bacterium | reverse complement strand
AGCGTGGGGACCCCATTGAAATCCACCAGGGCCATGGTGACCGGCGAGGCGCCCGCGGGCAGGGGCACCGGCTTGGGGAATCCGATCCTGCCCGACTCCACCGTGCAGCGGCCCAGCACACCCTCCTTCTCGCTCAGCAGGAACACCTGTGCGGGGCGATCCTGCGCCGCAGGCAGCGAGGCCACCGCGTCCATGTCGGCCAGTGCCGGGAAACTCTCGGCTCCCTCGAAGCCCTTGCCAGCGCGTTGGCGGTACAGCATGACCGCGTTCTCGGCGGTGTTGGTGGCCAGCAGGTCCTGGCGGCCATCGGCGTCCAGGTCCACCACCGCGTAGCTGCGCTTGCGGTTCTGCGGATCACGGAAGGCCCAGGTCTGCATGCTGGCCTCCCGGTCGCCCGCACCGCTGATGGGCTGGCGATCCAGCCGCAGGAACACCAGTCGCTTGGAGGGTTTCTCGATCACGCCCACGAGCGCCTGCTTCTGACCGGGCAGCCGCACCATCTCCGCCTCGCGCAGCGGGGGCATCTCGAAGCGCATCTGCGGTCCGAGCACCAGTCGTCCATCCTCGCGGCTGGTCAGCCAGACCCGCACGGGGCTGCCATCCTCGGGCACCACGCCCACCAGGTCGGGTGTGCCGTTGGCGTCCACATCCTCCACCATGGCCGCCAGCAGGTTGCCATTGCCCGCCGCGATCTCCAGCGGCGTGCCGATCTGGTCACGGTCCAGCGGCCAGATCATGATCCGTCCGCCCACATTGCCGATGAGCTCCGGCTTCGAATCACCCACCAGGTCGGCCACGCGAAGATTGTCGCGGCCGCCCACCAGGTTCTTCACCGGGATCTTGCGGACCACCTCGAAGACGCCGGGCTTGGTCTGGCGGACGAAGCCCAGGGTCCCCGGCTGCCCCGCGTAGATCAGGTCCAGACGTCCATCGCCATCGAAGTCGTGCGGCACCACCGCACCCACCTCGTTCGGCACGGAAATGCTCTCCCGGCGGAATCGCCAGAGTTCGGGCAGCTCGTTGCTGCCGGGCGCCATGACCTTCTCCTCGCCCGGCTTCGCGTCGGCCCGCTGGTAGTAGACCTCGATCCGGCTCTTGTGGTTGTTGACCGCCACCAGGTCGCGCCGACCATCGCCATCGAGATCGGCTGCGGTGATGGGACCCGCCTTGGGGTCGATCTTCTGCACCTCCAGCGGATCGAAGCCGAAATGGGCTGCCAGATCGCCGGCCTGAGGAGCAAGGGCGAACGCGAGCGTGAGCAGGGTGGCCGAGGTCATGGCGTCTCCGGTTCGTTGACGGTGGGGAAAGGAGTGGCGGCTATAGTAGCCGCGTGCGAAATGCCCACCGATTCGTCATGGTCTCGCTCGCCCTCGTTGCGGCGGCCTGGCCCGCGTACGCGGACCTGGTGAAGCTCAGGAGCGGCAGCTCGATCGATGGCACCGTGCTGAAGCGCACGGACAAGCGGCTGTGGGTCGACATCGGTCCCGAGGTGCTCAGTTTCGACATGGAGGATGTGGCGGCCGTGGAGAGTGGCGCGGCACCGGTGGCCATGAAGACGGAGCAGGTCGACCTGTTCCACACCGCCACCAACCTGCCCACCCTCAGCCCCAAGGAGCATGCCCGGATCCTGGGGCCGGCGGTGATCAAGGTGAGCACGCCCGGTGGACTGGGCAGCGGCGTGATCATCGACGGCGACGGCCACGCCATCACCAACGCCCACGTGGTGCAGGGCGAGCAGAAGCTCAAGGCCACCGTGTGGTTCCCGCAGGCCGATGGCACGCTGAAGCGGGTGGAGATCGACAAGGTGGAGCTGGTGGCGGTGAACAACCACCTGGATCTGGCCCTGGTCCGCATCAAGCATCCCGACGGCAAGCCCTTCGCCTATGCGCCGGTTCAGCTGGAGGAGCGGCTTGAGATCGGTCAGCCGGTATTCGCCATCGGCAACCCCCTCGGCCTGGAGCGCACGCTCACGCAGGGCGTGATCAGCACCACGCAGCGAGACTTCGATGGCCTGACCTACATCCAGACCGACACCCCGATCAATCCCGGCAATTCCGGCGGGCCGCTCTTCAACACCAGGGGTGAGGTGATCGGCATCACCAACATGGGCATCCGGGGCGGCGAGGCGCTGGGCTTCGCCATTCCAAGCCGCTACGTGAAGGACTTCATCCGCAATCGCGAGGCGTTCAGTTACGACCGCAGCAATCCCAACGCGGGCCACAACTACCACGATGGTCCCACGCGGTCGAAGTTCGAGACCCCGGCCGAGCTGCTCGATGGCAGCGGCGGAAACTGACCTGGCACACGCAAGGAGCCTCGCATGCATCGAACCGTGATCGCCGCCCTCTGCAGCCTCATGGCGGCGCTGATCGCCTCGGCCGCGGATCCGGTTGCCATCGAACGACTGGTTCCCAAGGACAGCTGGCTGGTGGTGGGGGTGGATGACCTTGACGCGGTGCGCGAACGCTGGGACCGCACGCCGGCCCTGAAGTGGTGGAACAGCGAACGGATCCAGGCCCTGGTCAAGGAAGCGCTGGACGAGTCCCGTGAGGCGTCGCGCAAGCGGCTGCGTGAACTGGGCGTTGCGGAGGATTCGTGGAGTGCGCCCAAGGCCGCTGGTGGTGCGCTGTACGCCGCCCGCGACGAGACCCTGGACAGCGACCAGGCGCACTTCCTGATGTACGCCGAGTGGGGCGAGCACGCCGACGGCGTGGCCGCCATCTTCGACGCGCTGCTCGCCGAGGCGGAGCGGAAGAAGCCCGGCACCACGAAGGCCATGGAGATCCGCGGGCGCAAGGCGGTCCAGATCACCGTGAAGCCCGAGGAGCCCAAGCCCGAGCTGGGCAAGGATGGCCGCCCGCGACGGCCGCGTCCGCGGCGAGGGGGACTTTTCGGCGAGGGCGGGACGTTCCAGCACGTGGAGCACGTCTGGTACGTGCGCGATGGCTCGCGCTTCCTGCTGGGCAGCCGAGAGCGCGAGCTCGAGGAGGCGATCGGCGTGCTCGAGGGCCAGCCCGCCGCGGGCGTGAGCGACGATGCCGACTTCCGCTCTGCGCTGGAGCAGGTGGGCCGGGGTGATGGATGGGCGGTGCTGCTGACCGGTCCCATGCAGCGGGTGGCGGGCATGGCCGGGCCGCAACTCACCTTCCTGCAGCCCATGATGACCACGCTGTTCGGCGAGGTGAAGGCCTACGGCTTCGCCCTCCGCAGCGACCAGGCCCCGGCACAGTTCGAGTTGCTCCAGGGCATCGTGGTGCAGGGGGAGCGGCAGGGTCTGCTGGGGTTGCCCGGCCCCACCGTGCCCGTTGGGCCACCGCCCAGGTTCGCCGCGGGTGATGCGCTGGGCTACGGCCGCATGCAGGTGCAGTTCCGCGACCTGATGAAGGTGATCGACACCGCCGTGGCCAGCCTTCCCGAGGAGATGGCCGAGGGCATGGAGCCCACGCTGCAGCAGTATGGGCCGGACCTCCGCAAGGCCTTCGACGCGCTGGGGCCGGAGGTGCATGTCATGAGCCGTCTCGACCGGTCCAACGGAGAGCCCGATGAGGCGCAGCAGGGCGTGTATGCCGTGGCGTGTCGCGACGAGCAGGCCATGACCGGCCTCCTGAACCTCTTCCTGCCCGAGGCGGGCTTCGAACCGCGCGACTTCAACGGCAACACCATCTTCTCGGCCGAGGGCGGCGACCTGAGCGCCGGTTTCGGCGGTGGCATGTTCTTCATGGGCAGCACCCCGATGGTGGAGCAGTGCCTGCGCGGCGGCGAAGGTGGGCTTGGCGAGACCGCCGCGTGCCGACAGGCCATGGCGGCCGTGGGCTCCGAGCCCGTGATCGGCTGGGGCTACACCGACCTTGTCGCCACGCTCGAGGCCTCGCGCGAGGCGATGATCGAGATGGCGGCCCGTGCCGAGCGTTCGGCCGTGCCGAAGTCACAGCGCGACATGGCCGAGGGCGTGGGCCTGGACCTGCCCGACGGACTGGCCCAGAAGCTGAAGGATGTGGACGCCAAGAGCCTCTCCGAGGGCTTCGGGCCCTCGCAGTGGGACATGCGCGCGCTGCCCAACGGCCTGGTCACGCGGTTCCGGCTGCTTCGGCCCGCGGCCGAGTGACTCCGCCAAGGAACGCGGCCAGTGCGGCCGCGCACCGGTCCGGATCGCCGGCGCCAGGTTCATCGTGCCGGTCGCCCGGCAGCACCAGCAGCGTGGCTCGGGGCATGGCGGCCGCCACGCGCTCGGCATCCGCCGCGGGCGAGATGCGATCGCCCTCGCAGGCGATCACCAGGGCGGGCGAGGTCATGGCGCCCGCGCACAGGTGGAGCGGCCGGTCCCTGCGCCCGAAGGCCCGAAGCATGGCGATCGCGATCTGCGTGAAGGGCCACGCTGGAATCCCGCGCAATGCAAGCCGACCAGGAATGGGCGAGGCGACATCCACGTAGGGCGCCAGCGCAACCACGCCCGCGACCCGGGTTCCGCGAGACTGCGCCAGCGCCGCGGCGCGGATGGCCACGCCCGCGCCAAGCGAGTGGCCCATGACCACGATCGGTCGGTCAGGACTGCGAGCCGCCACCTCGTGCAGCATGGCCGCCACGGCCTCGGGCTCGCGGACTCCCACCCAGCTGGATCGGCCACGGTGCTCGCCGTGTGCGGGCAGGTCGGGCAGCCAGGCTTCGCCCACATGAGGCAGCAGCGGCAGCAAGCGGGAGAGCGAATCCCATCGCGAGCGGCCCCAGCCGTGCAGCATCAGCAGCACGGGCGAGCGGGCATCGCCATGGCCGCGAATCCGCCAGGCCGGACATGGCAGGCCATCGAGTCCAGGCAGTTCGGCATCCTCGGAGGACATGTTCGCGGCCGCCGGATCGCCTGGGCGGCCCGTGGCGAGCGCCCACGCGAAACCCTTGCGAGGCGGATGGGCGGCATCCCAGGCGATGGTGAAACCCCCCCAGAGCGCGAACAGGAGCATGGCCCCCAGCAGCAGCAGCAGCAGACCCAGCCAGGGGCTCAGCATGGCGTGCCGCGGCGCACCGCGGCCACCGTCTCGGCGGCCAGCCGCCGGGCACGATCCACCAGGGCATCGGTCTCGGCGGCACAGGCGGCAGCGGCGTTCCGATCGGCCAGCGAGGGCAGGTTCACGCGCACGTTCCACGCCGCGGCGTCGGTGGCCGCGGCGGCCAGATCCGCGGCGATGGCCAGATCGCTGCCCAGCCGAGCGTTGGTCCGGGCGGGCAGGACGTGCAGCAGTTCCGCGGCCGCGGCGGCGTGCCGCACGATGGTCATCGGCGCCTCGATGGCCTCCGACAGCGCCGCTGGAAAGTCCCGCTCGCGCTCCGCGTGGCCTGCGGGAAGTTTCCACAGTGCGGCCAGCCGCGCGTAGGCGGCCGCATCGCGGTCGGCCAGTCGCAGGGCCTCGGTTCGCACCGCATCCAGTCTTGCGAGCGCGTCGGCGTTCGCCGACTCATGTTCCGAGAAGTGGGCCCGGCCCACGGTGTAGCGAAGCACCATGGCACCCAGCGCTGCCGC
>JBILWQ010000142.1:0-5559 GCA_044369805.1 Phycisphaerales bacterium | reverse complement strand
CGGTGGTCGTGGCGCTGGGCTGGTTCACGATGTTGAAGTACCGACCGGCCAGGCTGGGCTGCACGCTCACGGTGCCCGTGAGATCCGGGCTGGTGTAGTTGCCATTCACGTCGGCATACACGGTGTTGCTGCCCACGGTCACGCGGGCGTAGGGCAGGGGTCGCACGGTCTCGGGGTGGCAGGCATCGGCACCCACGCCATTGGTCACCTGGCCGCTCACGGTGCCGGTGATCACCGCGTGCAGGATCAGGCTCTCCTCGTGCAGCACGGTGCCGTCATCGGCATCGACCACGAAGAGCATCTTCATGCGGTTGCCCAGGTCCCAGTTGCCGCCGCCCTCGGCGACGAACTCCACGGCCAGCCGTGCGGGCTGCATGTCATCGTCGATGCCGGCCCACACCACGTATCGGGGGCTGGTCACCATGGGTGGTCCCCCGAAGCGGCCCAGGGCCTCGCGGCCGTAGACGCCGGGATCCAGGTTGGCCGGGTTCAGGTCACGGCCCGCGAGGCGCTCGGCCAGGTCACCCACCGGCCGCAGCGTGCCGCCGCCGAGCACCATGGGGAAGTCCTCCTCGTTCCGCACCAGGCCCCACGCGTGGGCACGGAACACGGGCACGCCCGCCACGGTCTGCGTGAAGTACGCGCCGGTGAAGGCACAGGCACCGTCCGTGCCCTCGATTCCCATGAGCGAGACCAGATGGGAGCCATCCTGGAATGGGCCGATCGGCTTGAGGTCCTCGAAGGCGACGCCCCACAGGCCCGACCACTCCCGGTAGAAGCGGGTCACGCTCTCCGAGGGCGATCGGCCACGCGAGAAGGTGGTTCCCCACACGCGGCGGATGCGTGGCCCCAGGTCCACGAAGCCACCCGTCGGGAAGGTCTGCAGGAATCGCTCCCGGGGTCCGATCCGGCCGGCATCGCCCGCATCCGGCGCCACCTCCACGGGTGGCAACTCAGGCCCCACGCCGTTCAATCCCTTGGGAACACCGGCAAGGGAGAGGGAGGTGGCAAGTGCGACCAGACCAACAGACGCGGCGTGGGGGGCTCGCTTCATGCCGCTATCTTGGCCGGGTTCCGCCACCGGGCAACCCTGGCCCTTCGAAAAGTTCCGAAAAGTCGGTCCCCCCCCCATGGCCAAGCCCACCCACGAACCCGAGATCGAGAACCGGAAGGCAAGACACGACTTCCAGATCGGGGATACGTATGAGTGCGGCATGGTCCTCCGTGGCACGGAAATCAAGAGCATCCGGGCCGGACAGGCCAGCATCGCCGAGGGCTTCGTGATGGCCCGGGCCCAACCGCCCACGCTCGAGCTCCATGGGGCCCATATCTCGGAGTACCCCCCGGCGGGGCGTGACAGGCAGCACCCACCCACCCGGGTGCGCCGTCTGCTCGGCCATGCCGCCGAAATCCGAAAGATGGCCTTGGCCATGCAGGCCAAGGGAGCGTCCCTGGTGCCGCTGAAGATCTACTTCAAGAATGGCGTAGCCAAGCTGCTGGTGGGGGTGGCGCTGGGCCGCAAGAAGGCGGATAAGCGTCAGGCCATAAAGGAGCGCGAGACGCGCCGCGACATCGAACGCGAGATGGGCAAGCGCCGCTGAGCCGGGTCACGGACTGGGCAGCGCGATCGACCTGCCGTGGTCCTCGTGCCGCTTGCCCTCGATGCAGTGCACGATGACCTCGGCCACGGCCTCGGGCTGGAGCACCTTCTCCGGAGGGATCACGTTCACGGGGAAGTTGCTCCGCAGCAGCGGGGTCTCCACCGCGCCAGGGTTCACGCAGAAGGCCCGCACGCCGATCGACCTGCCCTCGCGGGCCACGCTTCGCGTGAACGAGTCCATGGCCGCCTTGCTGGCCGCGTAGGCGAAGAATCCGGGGAAGGGATCCATGACGCCGATGGTGCTCACGTTCACCACGCATCCGCTCTTCTGGGCGCGGAAGTGGGGCCAGCACGCCACGATCAGGAAGGCCGGGCCGAACGCGTTGATGAAGAACGCCTGCTCGAGCAGATCCTCGGTGGTGCGCTCGATCGGGGCCTTGGGTGCCACGCCCGCCGCGTTCACCAGGTTGTCCACACGGCCGAAGCGCTCGATGGCCTGCTGCACCACGCCGCTGGCCTGTTCGGAGTCCGCCACGTCGGCGGTGACGAACATCACGTCGCCCGAGCCCACCACCCGCAGTTCGTCCGAGGCGTCCGCCAGCTTCTGCTCGGTTCGGCCCACCAGCACCACGTGGTGACCGCGCTCGGCCAGCATGCGAGCGGCAGCGCGGCCGATGCCTGAACCTGCGCCGGTGACGATGGAGACGGGAGCGCTCATGGAAATCCTCCGATGGGGCGATCAGCCGCCCGAGACCAGCCGCATGACGTCGTTGTAGAAGGTGACCACGAACAGGCTGCCGAGCAGCAGCAGTCCGGCCATGGTCGCCGCGTTCTGGAAGCGCACGCTCGGGGGTCGCCCGCGCAGTGCCTCGTACACCAGGAACAGGAAGAGCCCGCCGTCCACGATGGGCAGCGGAAGGAAGTTCAGCACGGCCAGGTTCACGCTGATCATGGCCATGAAGAAGACCAGGTACATGAAGCCACGATCGGCCACGCGTGTGCCCACGTGCACGATGCCCACGGGGCCGCGCAACTGGTCCACCGGCACGCTGCCGCGCACCAGCCGGTCGATGGTGAGCCAGGTCATCACGGCCAGGTTGCCCGTCTCGCGGAATCCCATCCGCGCCGCCTCCAGGGGGCTGCCCTGCGCACTCAGCGTGGTCATGACCGGGTCGAAGCCTCCCGCCGGCAGTGGGCTGGTCCAGGCCAGGTTCGACAGGATGACGCGATCCGGCTCCGGGATCGGCCATGCGACCTCGCGTGCCTCGGTCGCACCCCAGGGCCTCACCCCCATGTGCACCTCGGCGGCACCCCGGCGAGCGGCGGCCTGCAGCGCCGCAGCCAGTCCGATCCAGTCCCGCACCGGTTGTCCATCGATCGAGACGACGCGCGCGAGCGGACCGATCTCCAGCGAGGCGGCGGCGGTGCGGGTAGTCCCGCCCTGCATGCGCTGTCGGTCGACGGTTCGCGCCAGCCAGGCCGTTTCCAGGGCAGGCGCAATGAGCACGCCGAGCCGGCCGGTCGCGTCGACGCCGGCGGTGACCCGCGTGGTCACGCCCTCGCGCATCACTTCCAGATCCACCTGCTGATCCGCGCGGGCCGTGACCAGGTCGCGGAACAGGCTCGGCGAGGGGCCCTGCACGCCGGCGAACGAGAGGATCAGGTCACCGGCTCGAAGCGTTGCCTGATTGGGCGATCCGTCCAGGAGCGCATCGATCCGGGTGAGCGGCGACAGGCCGAGCAGGCCCTGCTCCGGGGACCCGCCGTTGGCGGGCTCGATCGACTCCAGAACAGGCAGGGGCTGGATGGCCACGTCGCGGTGCTCACCCTCCCGCGTCATCCACACGGTGCCCACGGGCGCTCCGGCCGACGTGGAGCAGGCCCACTGCAGCGGACCCAGCGTGGACACCGGATCCTCGCCGACCCGCACCAGGGTTGCGCCGGGACCCACGCCCGCGGCGGTCAACCCCGCGCGGTCCAGCGACGCCCCGAGCAGGAGCGTGGCCTCGGCGTCGTCGGGGATCGACGCGCCCCGTGCGGGCGCAATGCCGATCGAGAGCAGTCGCGATCCCGGCTCATGCGCGGGGGTCGCCTCGAAGCGCATCGGTGAGCCCACGCCCTCGCGGCGGACCTGCAGATCCAGCAGGTCTCCAGGTCGGGCCATGGCCGAGGCGATCTGCACGTCGGCGAAGGTGCGCACCGGCTTGCCGTCGATGCGCTCGATCACGTCGCCCGGACGCAGGCCGGCGGGACCACCGGCGCGGTCGATGGCCACGGCGGCAGGACTGCCTGGGCGAACCTCGCCCACCGTGGGGCTCTCGAAGCGGACGCCCACCAGGAACGCCGCGATGTAGAGCGCCACCGCCAGGATCACGTTCGCCACCACGCCGGCGCTGACCACGATCATGCGCTTCCAGACCGGACACGCTCCATAGGCATCGTGGTCGGCGCTCGAGCCCGTGGGGACCAGGTCCTCCTGTCCCTTCATGCGCACGAAGCCACCCAGCGGCAGCAGACGCAGGCTGTACTCGGTCTCGCCCACCCCCTCGGCATGCAGCCGGTCCAGGGGGATGGATTCCGGCTGTTCTCCGAAGCGGGCCTTCACCGCAGCCGACGTGCTGCCCAGCTTCCACCCGATGCCCCTGCGATACGCAAGCACCGTGGGGCCCATGCCCACGGCGAACGCGTCGGCCCGGATGCCCGCCCACCGAGCCGCCAGGAAGTGGCCCAGCTCGTGGATGGCGATGAGCAGGCCAAAGCCGAGGATGATCAGGACCAGGTTGCTGCCATCGCCGATGAGTTGCATGGGGACTCCGGTGCGCTCAGAGTCTAGGAACGCACCAGCGACGGTCCGAGGCGAGCCTCCACGAGACGCCTCGCCTCGGCGTCGGCGGAGGCGGCATCGCGCAGGTCCACCAGCGGACGTGAGGGCAGGGCGGCCATCGCCTCCCGAACGAGCGTGCCGATGCGCCCGAACGGAATGCGGCCATCCAGGAAGGCGTGCACCGCGACCTCGTTGGCGGCATTGAACGTGGCGCCGGCGGTCCCGCCCCGCCGGATGACCTCGCGGGCCAGTTGCACCGCGGGGAAGCGATCGTGGTCCACGGCGTGGAACTCCAGTGACCGCAGCGAAGTCCAGTCCAGCCGCTTGGCGATGCCAGGTGCGCGGTCCGGCCAGGTGAGCGCCATCTGGATGGGCAGCTTCATGTCAGGCGGGGAGAGCTGGGCCATCACGCTGCCGTCACGGAACTCCGCCAGGCCATGCACGATGCTCTGCGGGTGCACGATCGCCTCGATGCGGTCGGCAGGCAGCCCGAAGAGCCAATGGGCCTCGATGATCTCCAGGGCCTTGTTCATCAGCGTGGCGCTGTCGATGGTGATCTTTCGACCCATGCGCCAGGTCGGGTGGTTGAGCGCCTCGGCCACGGTGGCGCTCGCGGTGCGCTCGGCGGTCCAGGTGCGGAAGGGGCCGCCGCTGGCGGTGATCACCACACGGTCGATCTCCTCCACTCGCCCGCTTCGGATGCACTGGGCCAGCGCGCTGTGCTCCGAGTCGATCGGCAGCAGTGCCACGCCGCGCTCCCGGGCCGCCCGAGTGACCAGCTCCCCGGCCGCGACCAGCGTCTCCTTGTTGGCCAGGCCAATGTGGCATCCGCGGGCGATGGCTGCCATCACGCTGTCCAGTCCGGCAAAGCCCACCATGGCGGCGACCACCAGGTCGCCCGGGCGGGCAAGGTCCTCGACCAGCCGGACCGCGGCATCGGGGCCCGTTCGGACGGTGCCGACGCGGGGCAGGCGATCGGCGGCGGCCTCATCCGCCAGGGCCAGTTCGTGCACGCCGAGTTCACGGGCCTGCGCGGCCATCAATTCCGCGTTGGATCCGGCGGCGAGGCCGATCACCTCGAACGCGGGGCCTCCCGATCGGCGCAGGTGACCGAGCACCTCGACGGTGGAGGTGC
>JBILWQ010000141.1:0-5581 GCA_044369805.1 Phycisphaerales bacterium | reverse complement strand
TCCTATATGTAGGCCCGTCCCTGTTTGGACTGGTCCTCGTCAGAGCAGTGCCACCGGATCCACATCCACGGCGGCCACGTCGCCGCCCGGGAAGGTCCCCGCATTGCGGGCCGCGGTGATCAGTCGCTGCAGTGCGGCGGCATCCGGCGCGAGCACCTCCACCTGCACACGGAAGCGGTCGGAGACCCTTGTGACGGGGCAGGGGTGTGGGCCTCGCAGCTCGCACTGGGCGGCCTCCGGCAACGCCGCCATGGCATCACGGATCCGCTTCGCCGTGTCGTGGGCCGCGGTGTCTGAGCGGTGCCGGACCACCACGCGGGCCATGCGGCGGCAGGGCGGCAGTCCGAATCGCCTGCGGTCCGCGAGTTCGGCGGTGGCGAAGCCGCGGTAGTCGTGGGCCGCGGCAGCGCGGATGGCCAGGGCGTCGGGCTGGAAGGTCTGGATGATCGCGCGGCCGCCCGCGCTGCCTCGGCCGCAGCGGCCGGCCACCTGGCTGACCAGCTGGAAGGTGCGCTCCGCCGCGCGGAAGTCGGGCAGGTTGAGTGCCGTGTCCGCGTTCACCACGCCGACCAGCCGCACATTGGGGAAGTCGAGCCCCTTGGCGATCATCTGCGTGCCCACGAGCACGCGCACCTGGCCGCTGGCGAAGCGACCGAGCGCCTCGTGCAGGTCGCGGCTGCTGCGCATGGTGTCGCCGTCGACGCGCTGCACGGCACCAGGAAGAGCCAGTGCCGGATGCACGCGCGACAGTTCCTCCTCGACCCGCTGCGTGCCCAGCCCGAACACGCTCACGCCCGCGCCGCAGTCGGGACACCTGGCCGGCAGCCGCTGCTCGGTCAGGCAGTGGTGACAGCGCACGAATCGGCTGCTGGGGGTGGTGTGACACACCATGCCGGCATCGCAGTGCTCGCATCGCATGAGCCAGCCGCAGCGGGCGGCGCAGCTGATCCAGTTGGCGTAGCCGCGACGGTTGAGCAGCAGGATGGCCTGGCCGTCCTGCGAGATGACATGGGCCAGGCTCTCCGCCAGGCGCTCGCCCAGCAGGTGCACGCGCCGGTCGCGGAAGCGCCGCACATCGCCTGAGAAATCGACGATTTCCACCTTCGGCACCACCAGTCCGGGGGCTCGGTGGGGCAGTTCGTGCAGTGAGCTGGCGCGACGGTCGACCGCGTTGAACCAGCTCTCGAGGCTCGGCGTGGCGCTGCCAAGCACGATGGGGCAGCCGGCCATCTGGGCGCGGCGGATGGCCACATCGCGCCCGTGATAGCGCGGCGCCTGGTCCTGCTTGTAGCTGTGGTCGTGCTCCTCGTCGACCAGCACCAGGCCAAGCTGGCCGTCGGGAATCGGCGCGAACACCGCGCTGCGGGCGCCCACGATCACCCTCGCCTTGCCTTCGGCCACCAGCGTCCACTGCTGGTTGCGCTGCGCCGCGGTGAGCGCGCTGTGCAGGATGGCCACCCGCTCGCCCGGGAAACGGTCGAGCACGCGGCCCGCGGTCTGCGGGGTGAGCGAGATCTCGGGCACCAGCAGCAGTGCGGTGCGACCCAGGTCGAGACACTGCTGCATGAGTCGCAGGTACACCTCGGTCTTGCCGCTTCCCGTGACGCCGAAGAGCAGGTGCTGCGAGAAGCCGGCGTTCAGGGTGGCCCCGATGGCGTCGATCGCCCTGGCCTGATCGGTCGTGGGCGTGGGAAGCGTGGCGGGCTTGGCGTCCACGCGTGCAGCCTGCTCGAGCCAGTCCGCTTCCACATGCGTGCGCATGGTGCGGGTGACGAGGCCCTGCTCGACCAGCGCGTTCAGCGGAGCCTTGGTGCGCACGCCGGCACCGCCGAGGACCTGGTCGATCTCGACCGAATCGGCATGGGCGTGCAGCCACTCGAGCAGCCGCTTCTGGGCGGGGGACACGCGGGGCGCGGTGGTCCTCGCGGTCGCCTTGCCCTTCACGGCCCGGATGGCCTCGAGAGCCGCGGTGCCTGCCGCGGACAGCTGCACGAAGGCGCGGTCCACCCGTCCCACGCCCTTCTTCACCGCGGCGGGCAGGACACCGGCGATGGCCACGCCCAGCGGGCAGGCGTAGTAGCCGCTGATCCAGCGAGCCAGTTCCATGACCTGTTCGGGCAACTCGGCCGGTTCCGCGGCGATCACCGGCTTCAGTCGGCTCTCGGGAATGCTTCCAACATCGTCCGCGGGCAGCGAGCGCACCACCCAGCCATGGCTGCGGGCGTCGCCACGCCCCAGCGGCACCACCACGCGTTGGCCAGCGCGAAGTGGGGCCAGACCCACGGTCACGCCATAGGTGAGGCCCTCGGGGAACGCGTCCATGCCGCGCTCCACCGCGATGAGCACCCGTTGCACGAAAGGTTCATGTGGCGCGACGGCTCGCGGCACGATCGTGCCAGATCTCGGGCTGCGCTTCCGCGCGCCCGCGGCCCCCAGCGCTTCCAGCGGATCGTTGCCGAAAAGACCGCCCACGCTACACCGCCACGGCGGCGGCCTTGCGGGCGTCGGCGGACTGGTGCTTCTCCATCACCTCGGCGGTGAGTGGCTTGCGGCTCTCCATGATGGAGATGAAGCAGTCGAAGAGGTAGCTGCTGTCGTGCGGGCCCGGGCTGGCTTCGGGGTGGTACTGCACGCAGAAGATCGGCCGGGTGGTGTGGCGGAAGCCCGCCAGCGTGCCGTCGTTCAGGTGCATGTGCGTGGGCTCGCCGCCGGCGGCTCGCAGGGTCTTCTCGTCGACGCAGAAGCCGTGGTTCTGGCTGGTGATCTCGATGCGTCCGGTGAGCAGGTTGCGCACCGGCTGGTTCGATCCGCGATGGCCGAACTTCAGCTTCCAGGTGGTGGCGCCCAGGGATAGGGCGAGAAGCTGGTGGCCCAGGCAGATGCCGAAGGTGGGGATTTCCCCTGCGATTTCCTTCAATGTGGCGATGGTCGCCTGCACCACCGCCGGGTCGCCTGGGCCATTGCTGATGAAGAGCCCGTCGGGCTTCAGGGCGCGGATGTCCGCCGCGGAGGCGTCATGAGGCAGCGTGATCATCTCGCAGCCGCGGTCGACCAGGTTGCGATAGATGTTGCGCTTGGCGCCGCAGTCGAGCGACACCACCTTGAAGCGGCGACCGGTGCGGCGAGAGGGCTCGGGGCTCCAGGTGCCGAGGTCCTCGGCGAAGGCGCCCCGGGCCGAGGGGCTCACGCACGCGGCAAGGTTCTGACCAGCCATGCTTGGCAGGGCCTTGGCGGCCTTCACCAGCTCGGCGTCGCTGCGGGCGTCGCCCGTGGCCACGATGCCGCGGAGCGCACCCTGCGTGCGAAGCTTGCGCACCAGTGCCCGGGTGTCGATGCCCTCGATGCCTGGAATGCCGTGCGAGGCCAGCCAGCCGGAGAGATCGGTCTCGGAGCGGTGGTTCGAGGTGACGCGCGAGAGCTCGCGGATGACGAACGCCTTCACCTGCGGCTTGCCGCTCTCCACGTCCTCCGCGGCGATGCCGTAGTTGCCCACCTGCGTGGCGGTCATGGTGAGGATCTGGCCGGAGTAGCTGGGGTCGCTCAGGGCCTCCTGGTAGCCGCACATGGCCGTGTTGAAGACCACCTCGCCCCCGGCCGAGCCTGCGGCCCCGAACGCCCGGCCGTGGAAGACCGTGCCGTCCTCGAGGGCCAGACGGGCCGTGCCATCTTTCTGGGTCTCCATGATTTTTCGAGTGTAGCGGTGGCCTGCCGCGGGCCGGGGTGATCCGGGTGTATCGTGCTGTCCGGGTACAAGGGCTGATCAGGCGGGGAATTGGGGCGACAGTCCCGACCCTGAGGTGTCGCCGGGGCGAATCAGGAAGCCTCGCCGGACCCCGGACTTGCGTTGCCAGCCATTCGGGGGGGAGGTACCTTTCCCCACCACTGCCCGGAACCCTCGCCTCAAGCGAGGCGAAGGGTGGGAAGTCCCTCACGAAACGTCGGTCCGAAACTTCCGTCTCTGACCCCAACCGACCACCTCATCACTCGGAGTCTCAAGAACGATGCATCGCCTCTCGACGCACCTCGCCTGGTGCCGCCGCTCAGCGCTAATTTCGCTCACCTGCCTTGCGACCACGCTGGCGATCCAGGGTGAGGGCCTTGCCCAGTCCGCACCGCCGAGTGAGCCGATCGATACGCCACCGACCGAGGCTCCCCGCACTCGCCCAACGCCCAAGCCTCAGCCCGGAACCACCGGTCGCACTCCGCCGCCTGCTCCCACGGTGCCCGCGCTGACCAGCCCGGCCCCATCGGAGCCCGCGCCCACCGTGGTGCCCGATGTGCCGCCGCCTGCCGCGGAACCAAGCCAGCCGGTGACCCCGCCTTCGCTGGCCGGTGGCGATGCCGCCGCCGTGGCCGCCGCCCGTCAGGCCGCTCGCAACGAGATGGCCGCGGGCGCGTATCGAAACGCGATCGACAGCTGGACCGTGGTGCTGCAGTCCAACCCGACCGATGCCGAGGCGAAGGCCGGTCTGGACAACTGCCAGGCCCAGCTCAGCAACACCCCTCTGCTGCAGAACGTGGCGGAGCAGGAGTCGCTGCTTTCTCAGCGGCTGATGGTGCAGTTCGAGAACGCCATGATCCGGGCCCAGGACAAGCTGGCCTCAGGTGATTACCCGGGCGCACAGCAGGATGTGCAGGGCGCCCAGGCCGTGCTCGACCGCGATCGCTCCTCGGTGAGTCCGGCCAAGTACCAGGCCATGTTTGCTCGGGCCACGGAACTGGCCGACCGCATCCAGGCGGCCCGGGTCTCCGCGGAGGAATCCAAGTCAGCCGCGGCCCGCAAGGCGGCCGAGGACCAGTCCAGTCAGCGCCGCCAGCAACTGGCGGCTGAGCGCCAGAAGCGGATCAACGAGAACCTGCTCCGGGTGCGCCAGCTCCAGATGGAGATGAAGTACACCGACGCGCTGCAGGTGCTCGACGAGATCCTCTTCGAGGATCCCAACAACGCGGCCGCACTCACGCTTCGCGACGTGATCGAGAGCGCTCGGGTGTACCGTCGCTTCAGCGACGTGACGCGTCAGCGGAACCTTGGGTATGGCCAGCTTCAGTTGGACACGCTCGAGGCCAACGTGCCGCCGCGCGAGAACCTGGCCGGACCGGGGGCTCGCAGCCTCTCCGGCAACATGGTCTATCCCGAGGACTGGACCCAGATCAGCAGCAATCGTCAACGGTTCGGCATCACCGGCTACGTCCAGACCCCCGAGGACGAGGCGGTCATGAAGAAACTGGCTCGGCCGATCACCAACTTCAAGAAGTTCGGTCCGGGCACGCTCGAGGCCGCGCTGGACGCCTGGCAGGCCGAGGCCGAGGTGCCGCTCTACGTGAACTGGACGCGCCTCGAGGCGGATGGCATCAGCAAGGACACCGACGACATCGAGATCACGCTGCCCCGCGGCAGCGAGAGTGGCAACGTGGTGATGACCAGCCGGGACCTGCTCAATCGCATCCTGGAGCAGGCGGGGGGCAAGGGCACCGAGCTTGCCCTGGACAAGATGCCGCAGGTCGAGGTCACCAATGGGTACGTGCTGGTGACCACCATGGCCGACCTGGCTCGCCTGCCTGCGGCTCGCAAGCCACTGGT
>JBILWQ010000140.1:0-5591 GCA_044369805.1 Phycisphaerales bacterium | reverse complement strand
CATCCGCCAGGGCCAGTTCGCGCACGCCGAGTTCACGGGCCTGCGCGGCCATCAATTCCGCGTTGGATCCGGCGGCGAGGCCGATCACCTCGAACGCGGGGCCTCCCGATCGGCGCAGGTGACCGAGCACCTCGACGGTGGAGGTGCCGATCGAGCCCGTGCTGCCGAGGAGGATCAGCCGCCGCGGCGCCGCCGACATTCAGCCGTCCTTCTTCATGGCGTCGCGAGCGGCACCAGGATTCAGTCGCCGCAAGGCGGCGCCGTAGAGCGACCGGAACACGCCCTTGGGCTTGGCGTCCCCCGAGGCGGACGGAGCCGTGCTCGAAGGCGGCGTCGATGGCGCGGGAGATGACGGGCCTCCGCCCGAGTTTTCGACCGAGCCACCACCACCCTGGCCACCTTCGCCACGACCGCGGCCGCGGCCACCACGACGACGGCGACGCCGTCCCCGACGCTCGCCATCCTCGCCTGATCCGCCTCCTTCGTGTCCTTCGCTGGCCGGTTCGGAGCCCTGGTCACCCCCCTCGGTCGAGCCGCCATCACCGCCCACGGTGGGCGCGCTTGCGCCGTCGGTCGAGCCCTCGCGATCACGGCCGCGGCCACGCCGCCGACGCCGACGCCGCCCGCGACGCTCGCCGCCCTCGCTTTCGACACCCCGCTCGCTCTCCGTGCCCGGTGCCACATCGCCGCCCTCGGCCCTCGGCTCGCCGCCGGCCTCGGTGCCCGCATCGCCCGAGCCGCTTGTGCCGCCCTCGGTCTGCTGACGGTCGCGGCCACGCCGCCGCCGACGGCGACGGCCGCGGCGATCGCCGCCCTCGTCACCTTCGTTCGAGTTCTCGCCGGCTTCGGCCGCTGCATCCTCGGTTGCCTCGCCGGCTGCGGCGCGCTCGGCCGCGCGGGCCTTGCGTTCCGCCTCCCTTGCCTGTCGTTCGGCCTGCTCGCGGGCACGCAGCTGCTCAAGCACGCTGGGCTCGTCGTCGGAGACCTCGGGCAGATCGTCGAAGGCGCCGCTCAGGAGCATGGCGGTCGCGTCGGCCGGCTGGACCTTCTTGCGACGGCGTCGGCGTCGAGGCCGCGCCTCGCCCTCGCCCTGCGGCACGCCGGGCTCCGGCGCCTCCTCGGGCGGCTCCTCGGGCAGTTCCGCCAGCCTGGGCAGCGGCGGGTGCGGCAGCCGCTCGATCTCCACGTCGGCGCCGCGATCGTCGTAGGCGTAAAGGTCCACGCGGTCGGCGGCGATGGCCTCGCTGATCCGCACGTCCACGCGCTTGCCGGTCTCGCGCTCGATCTCGATGAGCTGGTCGCGGCGGCTGGAGAGCAGCACGCTGGCCACCCGCACGCTGCAAACCATCTCCACGCGGTGCACGCGGTCGCTGCCGGTCAGCGTCAGCACGCGACGCAGGGCCTCGGCGGCCGTGCTGTCTGGCATGCGGACCTCGCCGCTGCCGGCGCAGTGGGGGCACTCGGCGAAGTGGGCCTTGCGCACGCTGGGCCGCATGCGCTGCCGCGTGAGTTCCACCAGGCCGAACTCGCTGATGTTGCCCAGCGTGGTCTTGGCCCGGTCCTTGCGCAGGTTGTTGCGGAAACGCTCCTCGATCTCGCGGCGGTGCCGCGGACTCCGCATGTCGATGAGGTCGCACACCACCAGGCCACCCATGTCGCGCAGCCGGAGCTGACGGCAGATCTCGTCCACGGCCTCCTTGTTGGTCTCGAAGGCGTTGGTCTCGCTGTCGCGGGCGCTGCGGCTCTTGCCGCTGTTCACGTCGATGGCCACCAGGGCCTCGGTCTGGTCGAACACGAGCGCGCCGCCCGAGGGCAGCGGCACCTGCCGCTGGTAGATGTCGGCGATCTGGCGCTCCAGGTCGAAGGCCGTGAAGATGGGGGCCGGCCTGTCGTAGAAGCGGACCTCGGGAGCGTCCTTGGGGAACACCACGTCCAGGAAGGCCGTCACGCGCGTCCAGGCGTGCTCGCTGTCGACCACGATGTCGCTGATGGTCTCGTCCACCATCTCTCGCACCGTGCGGATGAGCACGTCGCTCTCGGTGTACAGCTCGGCGGGTGCGCCCACGCTGTCGATCCGCTTCTTCATGGCGTCCCACAGGCGGAGCAGATAGGCGGCGTCGCGCTGCAGCTCCGTGCGGCTGCGGTCGAAGCCCGCGGTCCGCAGGATGAAGCCGAAGCCCTCGGGCAGGTCCAGCGAGTCAAGGATGCGCCGCATCTCGCGGCGCTGATCCTCGTCATCGACCTTGCGGCTGACGCCCACCCGGTCCATGTCCGGCATCATCACGAGCAGGCGGCCCGGCACGCTCAGGTAGCTGGTGACCGTCGGGCCCTTCGTGCCGATGCCCTGCTTGATCACCTGCACCAGCACCTCCTGGCCCTTCTTCAGGCACTCCTGGATGGGCGGGCGGTCGCGGCGCGGGATCTTGTGGCCCACGCGCTCCGCCTTGTCGCCACCCGGGAAGTACTTGGGGTGCACGTCGCTGATGTGCAGGAAGCCGTTCTGGCCCTCGCCGAAGTCCACGAAGGCGGCCTGGATGGCGGCCTCCACGTTGGTGACGCGGCCCTTGTAGATGTTGCCCACGTTCGTGGCACTCGACGCGCGCTCCGCGAAGTAGCTCTCCAGGCGGCGGCCGCGCGCGAAGGCGATCCGGCACTCGTCGCCGGGGGCGTCATTCACGATCATGACCGTGTCGCGCGGTCGCTTCTCCACTCGCGTGCGCTTCTGGGCGGTCGCCGAGGTGCCATCGGCCGGGGCCTCGCCCTCGGTGGTGGCGCCGGCGGTCTCCTCCAGGAACTCGCTCACGCCCTCGCCGCCCTCGTCCGTGAGCGCGGCCTCGGCATCCGAATCGGTGTCGGCCTGCGCGGGTTCGGGCTCGTCGGGAAGGTCCACCCGGGGGGCCGGAGCGGGCTCATCGTGAGGCGTCCACATCTGGCCAGCGGGCATGTCGTCGTGCGCGTGGTCATCGCCGATGACCGGCTCGGCGTTCGCCGGGGTGACGGGCGCGGCGAGGTCGCCGGCGGGGTGCGAGGGGGTCCGTTCGTCGTTGATGTTGCTGTCTGCCACAGATGCTTCCTGCCGCGCTCGGGCGGCGGTCTGCGGCGGAACGGGTCAGCGATGGCGCGGCGCACCGCCGTGCAGCCAAGGCGCACCTGGCGCCCCGGGCATGCAGAGGATCGGTTGCATTCGCGTCATTCGAAGCCGTTCCGCCGTGGCTGTCGCGGGTCGCGGGCCGCACCTCGCCGGGCTCTGCCGGGGGCGGCCTCCGCAGACCTGCGGAGCCGAGTTTCGATTCCCGCGTGGCTCAGGCCGCAGCCCAGCCTCCGAAGTTCGCGGGGTCCAGTTTCCGCAACTCGTCGCGCAGCGTCGTGTGGATCTGCCGCTCCGAGTCGAACGAGCCCACCCTGCGGGCGAGTCGTTCGCAAAGTCCGATGTCCGCGGTCCTGACCACCCGTTTCACCACGGGGATCTGGGCCGGAACCATGGAGAGTGTACGCAAACCCATGCCCAGCAGCAACATGGTGAAAACCGGGTCGCCGGCGATCTCGCCGCAGAGGCTGGCATCGATCCCGGCGTGCCGACCCGCCCGGATCACGTTCTTCACCAGTTGGAGCACGGCGGGACTGGCGGCCGTGTACAGGCTGGCCACCCGCTCGTTTCCGCGGTCCACCGCCAGCGTGTACTGCACCAGGTCGTTGGTGCCGATGGAGAAGAAGTCGGCCTCGGCGGCGAAGGTGCGCGCCATCAGGGCGGCGCTGGGCACCTCGATCATGATGCCCACCCGCGGGCGGCGGTCGTGCGCGATCCCTTCCTCGTCCAGTTCCTCCATGACATCGCGCAGGATCAGCCGCGCCTGCCGAAGTTCCATGAGCGTGCTCACGAGCGGGAACATGATCTTGACCGGCCCGTGCGCGCTCGCGCGAAGGATGGCTCGCAGCTGCGTCTTGAACATGGGCTGGTTCTGCAGGCTGAAGCGGATGCTGCGCAGACCCAGGAACGGGTTGCGCTCGGGCTCGTGCAGCATGGCCTGCGTCCACTTGTCTGCGCCGAGGTCGAGCGTGCGGATGGTGCAGGGTCGGCCGTCGAGCAGCTCGATGGTGCGCCGGTAGGCCTGGTACTGCGCCTCCTCGTCCGGTGCCTGGTCGCTGGTGAGGAAGAGGAACTCGGTGCGGAAGAGTCCCACGCCATCGCCGCCGTTGCGCAGCACCGCGGTCACCTCCTCGGGGAACTCGATGTTGCCCAGCAGCTGGATGCGCGTGCCGTCGCGGGTCACCGCCTCCAGGCCGGCGTTCTCCGCCAGCGCGGAACGAAGTCGCCGGGCCTGCTCGCCGCGCCGCAGGCATTCCTCGCGGGCCTGAGCGTCGGGCCGAACGATCATCACGCCCGTGTCGCCGTCCACGATCACCTCGTCCCCGTCCTGCACGGATTCCGCGGCCTTTGGGCAGCCCACGACGGCGGGCAGGCCCAGCGCGCGGAACACGATCGAGACGTGGCCGGTGAGGCCGCCCGACTCGGTCACGAAGGCCAGCGCCTTGCCGTGTCCCACGGCAGCGGCCTGGCTGGGGGTGAGCTCGTGCGCAATGATCACCGCCGGCTCGGTGAGCCGGGCAAGACGGTCCTCCTCCTCGCCCATCAGCTTGCCCAGCACGCGGCGGCGGAGGTCGATCAGGTCATCGACCTTCTGCTCGAACACGTCGCTCTTGAACGCGCGGAACTGTCCGATGAGCTGCTCGAAGCGCTCGTGGGCCGCGGCTTCGGCATTGAGCCGCTCGCCCGCGATCGCCGACAGGATCGGGTCGATCAGCGTGTGGTCCTGCAGCATGCCCTCGTGGAACGAGAAGATCTTGGCGGTCTCGGCGCCGAGCTGGGTCTCGGTGCGCTCGCGCAGGGCGACCAGGTCGGCGATGGCATCCCGCACGGCGCCACGGAACCGTTCCTGTTCCTGCTCGACCTGATTGGGAGAGACCGTGCGCCTCGGCACGTGCGTCTCAGCGGCGCCCAGAAGAAGCGCCTTGCCCACGACGGTGCCGGGGCTGGCGGCGATGCCACGGATGATCTCCATCGGAATCCTCGCTTGGCGGGCGTCCAAGGGCGGGCGGGTCGGATCGCGGTGATCCATGGCCGGCTCGGCCGGAACGGTGCCGTGTCGCAGGGTAGTGGGGCGACCACCGCTGTTGAAGCGGGCTGGGGCCCGCGTGGCTCTGCCCGAAATCCGTCCCGAACGCGGTTGCCCGGCCCTTCTGGCAGGGTTAGACTATTTCCACATATCCGGATGAACGGATGAAGGCGGCGTCCGCCCCATCCCTCGCCGAATCCAGACCTGGAGTCACCCGTGCCTGCCACTGCCATCCCGACCATGACCAAGGCCAACCCGTTCCTCGCGAACGCCACCCTCTCCACCACCGAGTTCCTGCCCTTCAAGGTGAAGGACCTCTCGCCCGAGACCGTGCGCTTCGGCCGCAAGGAGATCGAGCTGGCCGAGGTCGAGATGCCGGGCCTGATCGCGCTCCGCACCGAATACAAGGGCAAGTTCCCGCTCAAGGGCGCCCGAATCATCGGCAGCCTGCACATGACCATCCAGACCGCGGTGCTG
>JBILWQ010000007.1:0-18386 GCA_044369805.1 Phycisphaerales bacterium | reverse complement strand
CCCTGGCGTCGATCACGGCCTTCGTGGCCCACAGGCCGGTGTCCGCATAATCCGCATGCCCAGCCTCCGGCAGGAAGTTCATCGGCAGCATGCCGAACTGCAGCGTGGCCCCGCCCGGAATGAACAGTCCCGCCCAGTCCGGGCCCACGCCAGCCACCCGCATGAACGCGGCGTGGCTCTGGGCCAGCAGTTCGTCGAACACCGGCCCACGATGGCTGTGCTCCAGGATGCCGATGCCGCTGCCATGCAGGTCGACCAGGTCATGCTGCAGCTGCTCGAGCACTTCCAGCGGCAGGGCCGCCGGCCCGGCACTGAAGTTGAACACGCGGCCGCCGGGCAGCGGTCGCACGGGTGCACCTGCCCGAAGTCCCGCCACGGCGCTCACGCCCGCCTCGCGATCGTGAAGAGCCCGGCGGAGAGCACCGCGGGATTCTTGCGAATGGCCTGCAGGTGGTCCTCGCTCGGCGCCTGGTCCAGGTGGATGCGAGCCATCGCGGCCTCGCCGCCCTCGTAGATGATGTTCTCCATCTCCTCCACGTTGATGCCCGCCTGGCCCAACGTGTAGAAGACATGCGCCAGCACGCCCGGCCGGTTCAGGTGACGCACCGACAGCAGGGTGGTGGCGGGCGTCTGGCGAGCACGGTTCACGCAGTTGGGTGCGGTGCCGCGGTCCAGCCACTCCCGGATCACGCGCACGGTCTCCGTGGCCACGGCATGGGCCGCCTGCTCGGTGCTGGCCCCCACGTGGAAGGTGCCATAGACGCCCGGCTGACGACCCAGCGGATTGTCGAAGGTGGCACGGTCGCTCTCGGGCTCGCGCGCGAACACGTCCAGCCCTGCCCGGATGCCACGATCGCGCACCGCCAGGGCGAGCGCTCCCTCGTCGATCACCCGGCCACTGCTGATGTTCACCAGGATCGAACCCGGCTTCAGGGCATGGAGGAACTTGTCACCGATGAGCCCGTCCGTCTCCTCGTTCACAGCCACGCACACGCACACCACATCGGCCAGCTTCGCCAGATTCACGATGTTGGAGCAGTAGTGCACCCCCGCCGCATCCGCCTTCTCCTCGGTCAGATGACGGCTCCAGGCCACCACGCCCATGCCGAACGTCTTGGCGCGCCGCGCGATCTCCATGCCCACCTGCCCCAGACCCACGATGCCCATGGTGCGCCCGTGCAGACCCGCACTCCGCATGAACTCGGCCCGGTCCCACTTACCCTCCCGCATGCGGATCACCTGATCCGGCACGCGACGATCGCAGGCCAGCACCAGGGCCCAGGCCAGCTCCGCCACCGCGTGGGCATTGCGACCGGGACAGTTGCTGACGAAAACGCCCCTGCGGCTCGCTGCGGCCAGGTCGATCTCCTCGGTACCTGCACCCGCCTGCACCACCAGCGACAGCCTCTGGCTGGCCTCGATGGCCGCCGCGTTCACGCTCGTCTCTCGCACCACCAGCACTTCCGGCTGCAGCGTGGCCAGTCGCGCGGGCAGGTCTGACGCAGTCAGCTCCGGTTCGTGCAGGGTCTCGCAGCCCAGATCACGAAGGGCGGCCAGGCCAGCCGCCTCGAAGGCGTCGGCCACGAGCACTCTGGCGGTCATGCGGCCGCTGACGGCGGATGAGCCCTGTCGCTGCGAAAAGGCGGTCATTTCGGCATTGTAGTGCGGCGAAGCCACAGACCCGACCGGATCCGCGGCTCGAACCAGGTGCCGCCGGCGGGAAGCAGGGCCCCCTGATCCGCCAGGGCCCCAAGTTCGGCGATGGATGGCCTCGCGAGCATCAGGGCCGCACCCCGCGAGGCCATGCGCCGCACGCTGCCCGCTTGCCCATCGCCGGGAACCAGCCGGAGTTCCCTCACCGCGTCCGGGCCAGCCATCATGGCCACCAGGGCCCGGGCCCGGCCCAGGTCCGTCATCTCGATCGTGGACGCCGCGCGTCGAGGTGGGGGCAGCGGGCAGCGGAACCATCGGCCGTCATGCACGCACGCATCGACCCACCCCGCGGGCGGTTCCCCGGGTTGCTCGACCGGCGAGCCATGAGCCGCCAGCCACGCGGCCGAACGCTTCCCGAGGTCACTCTCCAGACACACCACCGACCAGTTCGCGGCCACGGCGTCCAGCGGCACCAGCATCGCCATGAGCGTGCCATCCGCCGCCACATGCCGGGCCCGCGCATGGCCCTCCAGGAGATAGCCCCCGACGTCGCGGAAGGCCTCGGCCAGCTCGTTCGCCCGGCATCCTCGCCAGAGCGTGTGCGTGGCACCATCATCGGCAAGCACGTGGAAGAGGGGCCGATCGTTCATCTCGCGATCCAGCAAGTCCTGAATCGCCTCGGTCATCCGCACCCCCACAATGACCGGATCCAGTTGGGCTCCAGCGCCGGCCTGGGCGGTCCGCCACGCCCTGCTGCGGTCCGGACAGCTCTCGCGCATCGGAAGCACCGAACCGTTGGCCAGTGCATCAGCCTCCAGCAGCGCCACCACCCCTGCCACGCGGCGGCCACCCTTCACCTGCCGATGCATGTACATCGCCAGTCCAGGCTCCTCGATCATCGACCTCGACTGTCGGCACTCCTCCAGCACCGCGGCGGCACCCTCGCCATGCATGAGCCCGGCCACGCTGCGAGGCACTCGCTCGGCCAGCTCGATCCAACGCTCGGGCGGCAGGTGATCGAGCCGCTCGCAGGAGAATTCCCTTGCCCGGGCGGGTGTGGGCCGAAGGGCCTGAAAGGGGTGGATCCGGGGCATGCAGGGGGCTCCGGGGGCCAGTCTAGGCCGATTCCAGCCTGTCTTCGGGGGTGCGTTCCGTCTGTGCGGCCTGTCGCGGGCTCATTCCGCCCTCGTGCCCACCCCTGCCCTTCAGTCGCACCCGCATCGGGCCGACCTTCCCCATGGTCCTGCACCGTGCGGGATCGCCGACAGCGAGAGAGATGACCACACGAGGTGCTTCCATGCGTTCGATCGCCCAGACCAACGGCACGCACGTTCCCGACACGGATCTGCCGATCCACTCCAGCAGCCCACGATTCGACCGCCTCGCTCGACGCGTGCGTCGCGCGGGACTGGTCTGGGCGCAGGCCGAGCCGGGGCACCTGCGCTGGAGTCTCTCGCAGGACTACCTCACCACGCTGGTGGCCGAGAGCCCCTGGATGCGCCGACAGGTCGACGCCACCGTGCAGCACTGGGCGCTCGGCGAGGATGTCTCCCCCATGCAGGCCATGGCCGGCTGCTGGATCCTGCCGGCCGGCACCCGCAGCCGCGGCGATGGTCTTGCGAGAGGCCTGGCGATCGCCGTGACTGGCCAGGCCGCCGGTCCCAGCGGCAGCCTGCGAGCGCTCTGTCAGGGTGCACGCATGGATCACGAACTCGTCAGCGAGCGCATGAGGCAGGAGCCCGTCCTCTCGGAGCGCGAACTGCCGCGCGTGGCTTCCATGGTCCGTCTGATCCGGCCGGCCTCGCTGCGGCCCACGCCGAACCGTGGCGTGGAGGCCCTGCTGCAGGCCGTGGAGACCACGCATCGATGCGTGCGAGGCCACAGCGAGCGCACCGCTCACCTGGCTGATCGACTGGCCGCGGCCTCGGGCTTCTCCGGCACCGAGCGTGAGCATGCCCGCGTGGCTGGGCTTCTGCATGATGTCGGCAAGCTCGGCGTCCCGGGCCACGTGCTCCACAAGCCCGGCCCCCTGACCGCGGATGAGCGGGCGATGGTCAACATGCATCCCGAAATCGGGCAGCGGATCCTGCAGGGCGTCGGAGGCCTGGATCACGCGGTTCCCGCCGTGCTGTGGCACCACGAGCGATGGGATGGCCAGGGGTATCCCCACCGCCTGTCCGGCGAGCGCATCCCTCGGCTGGCCCGGCTCATGTCCATCGTCGACAGCTTCGACGCCATGCGGCGAGACCGGCCCTATCGCGCCGCGCTGAGCGCCGAGGATTCGCTTCGCGAGATCCGCGAGGGCGCCGGCCGCCAGTTCGATCCTCGCCTGGCCGAGACCTTCGTGCGCCTGGTGCACCGCGAGCCAGCGCTGGCGGCGTGAATGGCGCGAATGGCGCCCGAAAGGGCCCTTGCGGGCGCAGTGGAATTGCGCCAAAATGCCTCCATGGCAACCATGGTCATGGACGACCTGCCCGCGGATGCGCGGATGCTGCGCGAGGCCCTGAGCCTGCCCCGCTTCGATCGCCTGGTCATGCAGCTGCGATGGGCGGACGGGCTGAACCGCACCGAGACCGCCCTTGTGCTCGAGACGCCGCCGGCCAGCGTGCTGGCGGCGGAACTCCGCCTGCTCGCATGGGTCGCAGCCCGGCAGTTCAGCCGAACCTGATCAGCATGGCTCCGATGTCGGCGGCATCCACGGTGCCGCTGCCATCCAGATCCCCCGTGCACAACTGACCCCCTCCGGGGCATGCGCCAAAGCGGACCAGCAACGCCCCGATGTCGGCCGCATCCACCATGCCGTTGCAGTCCAGGTCGGCCGCATCGCACGCTGGCGTGCGCTCCACCCGCACCCGGAGCGAGGCTGCCTGAGCCAGACCGAACTGGACCAGCGCGCTCTCCCGGGCATGGAACACGGGGAAGGCCCCTGCCTGCTGCTGCACGATGGACAGGCTGCTGAGGCTGAACCACAGACGGCCCTGACGCAGCCCCTGTCGCAGGTAGGCCTGCACCCCAGGCAACGTCAGGTCGATCCGGAACCGCATGAGACTGCCCGTCGGCACCGGGGCACCGGAGGCCAGACCATCCACTCGACCCACCGCGAACACCGCCGGCTGGAAGCCCTGCCGCGGATGGTTGGAGATGTCCTGGGGCACGCCATTGCCGTCCACCTGCGCCGCGAACGCGTTGCGCATGGCTGGTGAGAGCACCGATCCCGGCGCCGAGGTGAAGGGCGAGGTCTCCTGGAAGGTCTCCCGCGTCCAACCGTTGCGGAAACCGACCGCAGCCAGTTCGACCGGCTGACCGGCATCGGAGTCCTCCGTCCGCCTGGCATCCGACGCGGGCAGGAAGTCGGTCCACGCATCGGCGGTCGGATCGTGCCGGAACACCAGGTCGTTCTGGACCTGCAGCGTGACCTCCGCCTCGACCACGGACCAGTCCAGCGCCTCGTCGCCGCTGGGCAGCTGATCCACCACATCGAAGGCGAGCAGGATCTGGCCATCCCGCGCGTCGAACTGCGATGGAACCTCCCGATCGCTCCCGAAGACGCTGAGCGACGATCGGGTGCCCGGCGTGGAGTTGAAGGGGTACATCCAGCGATCGGCCGCCGGCGACGACCACACGCCCTCGACCACGTCGGACGCGGCGGGCACGGCGACCATCAGGCCCAGAGCCATCGGGGCGAAACGCATGGGCAGGCACCCTATACTGACCCGCTTGTCCATTCCACGCTTTTCAGCCGATTTTCCCCTGCGAAGGGCCTTCTCGCTGATCGAGGTGCTCGTGGTGGTCGCCGTGATCACCCTGCTGCTCGCCCTGGCGGTGCCCGGACTCTCCGGACTCAGGAACCGCGCGGGGTCCATCCGGGAACTTTCCTCGCTGCGGGGGCTGGCCACCGCATGGACGCAGTACGCCACGGATCAGCGCGGCTGGCTCCTGCCCGCCATGTACGGCATGCCTCCGCTGTCGCCGCTGCCGGCCTTCTACGAGGACGGGCAACCCATTCCCGAGACCGTGTTCGGCAACCAGCGCGCGGTCGTGGCCCGATGGCCGCACCGCATCTCGCGCTACCTCGACCACCAGCAGCAATCGCTGGCCGTGACCACGGAGGCCTGGCAGGTGGAGGCGTGCAGCGAGGGTGACCTGATGAAGCGGCTCTACTTCGCCAGCCTGTATCCCGCCTTCGGCATGAACGGCATGTGGGTGGGAGGCGACCAGGAGCGCTATGGCTTCATGCCGGAGACCGTCGGCGGGCGGCCCAACCCCTTTCGCGATCTCCATGCCTCGCGACTGACCTCCATCCGTCACCCGGAGCGGCTGGTGGTGTTCGCATCGAGCCGAACGAACCAGGATGCCTGCGGCACCGGCTCCGTCCGCGAGGGCTACTTCCGCCTGGAGAGCCCGCAGTGGCTCGGCCCCCAGTGGGCCTCCGCCTACGACCCCCTGCTCTCCACCTCGTGCGGCAACGTGAGCGCGCGATGGAGCGGCCAGGCCTCGGTGGCGAACGCGAATGGCTCGGTGCCCGTGGATGAACTCCGCGACATGCGACGCTGGGCCGACCAGGCCGATGCCCGCGACTGGCGCTTCAGGCCCAACTGAGCCAGGCAGCGCGCCGAGCTCAGGCGGAGGCCGGCGGCGCGTCCGGTGGCGCGGCTGGCGCCATCGGAGGCGAAGCCGCAGTACCCGGCGGCGCGGTCGATCCTTCCGGTCCCCCGATCCGCTTGAGCTGCGGCACGCCGAGGTCCGGAGCCGGCGGCGCTCGCTGCGGCCCCATGGGCTTGTCGGTCGGCTTGGTGCCCAGGCCCTTCGATGGTGCCTCCGGCGGACCGATCTCGGGCATCTCCAGCGCCTTCAGTTCCTGCTCGGTCAGCGGCCTCACGTTGGCCAGGTCGGGCTGGTTGCCCGCCATGTCCCCGTTGTTCAGGCCCCACGCCCCGATGCCCTGCACCGCCTCGCGGGCGCTGGGCGAAGGCAGGACCTCGCTCCAGTCGATGCGCGCCTGACCCAGCTGCGTGCCGGTGGCGAACGCAAGATCCACAAGCGAGATCTGCCAGCTCGCCAGCGCGCGCACCTCGCGACTCTGCGCATCGCCCAGCCGCGTGGCCGCGTTGAGGACCTCGATGCTCGTGCGCAGGCCCACGTCGAACTGCCGCTTCTCCGCCTCGTAGGAGCGGCCCGCCAGCGCCGTGTCCAGGCGGGCCGCCAGGATGCGGCGCCAGGCGTTCTCCAGGTTGTCCATGGCGTTGAGCACCTCCTGCCGGATGGCCAGACGTCGCTGGTCACGCGTGGCCAGCCTCTGCAGCCGGTTCAGGATGGCGCTCTGCACCCGGTTCTTCGCCGCCTCGTTGCCCAGCGGAATCCGGGCCGTGGCCGTCACGCTGTACTGGTCGGCATCGCCCAGCGAGCTCCACGACTGGCTGAAGCTGCTGCCGTAGCCGAAGTACTGGTAGGTGTAGTCCACGGTGAACAGCGGCAGCGCCTGGTTGCGGGCCAGGTCGATGTTGTTGGCGTCGATCGAGAGCTGCAGCTCCAGCTCCAGCATCTCCATGCGATTGTCGATGGCCTTTCGGCAGAGCTCCTCGGGGTCGAACTTGAAGGAGACCGGGCTTGGAGGCGTGGTGATGGACACGTAGGTGGTCGCGTCGATCGGCAGGTTCGGATCGTTCATGATCCGCTTCAGGTCCCGCTGGCGAAGACGGACCGCGTTGTCGGCCACGATGATCGATTCCAGCGTGCTGCCCACGCCGCTCTCGGCTCTGATCACCTCGACCTCGGCGGTCTGGCCCGCCCTCACCAGGCGGCGGGCCAGCTCCAGCTGCACCAGCGCCAGCTCGTACTGCTGCTGCCGGACCTCCAGCTCACGCACGGCCGCGTACAGGTTCCAGTACGCACGGTCCACGTTGGCCAGCACGCGGATGGCCTCGAGCTTGGTCCGCGCATCGGCGATCTGGCTGTTCAACTTCGCCACCCGGATGCTTGCCGTATTCGCCTCGACGCCGGCACCCCGAAGGATGGGCTGCGACATGGAGAACTGCAGACCACCCTGGTTGTCCTGGTTGCCCGGGATGCCGGTCTCGATGTCGTTCTCCGAGACCAGCGACTCGCCGGAAAGGTTGATGGTGCCGCCCGTGGCCAGCGGCATGGTCAGGCCCAGTTCCGCCGTGTCGGTGGCCGCATTGTCGTTGCCGGCCAGGTTGGTCACCAGGTTCTGGTCGTTGCGGTTGTAGTTGGCGAAGATGCTGTTCTCGAACTTCGCCATCTCCACGCCCACGGCCGCGTCGGCGATGGACGGCGCGAACAGCTGCACCCGCAGGTCCAGGTTGCGCTGCAGGGCGCGCGAGCGACACTCGGCCAGCGTCATCTGCACCGACGGAGGCACCGTCTGACCCGGCAGCCGGTCCGCGGTCAGGTCGCGGCTCGCCTCCGCCAAGGGCCTGGGCTCCACGACGCTCTCCTGCACCGGGTCGAAGGTGCCGACCTCGTGCAGACGCTGCTTCGACGCCGTGGGTGGCGTCATCGCGTCCTGGAAGAGGCTCTCCTGGCATCCCGCAAGGGTGGCCGCCGCCAGCGCCCATCGCCATGACCGCCACTCACTCATGCCGAAGCGCCTCGATGGGGTCCAGTCGCGAGGCCTTGATCGCGGGGAACATGCCGAACACCACGCCCACGGCGGCACTGAACACGAAGGCCAGCGCCACCGCCCAGGCCGGCACACTGGCGTTCTCCAGCCGCGCACCGGGAATGCTGCTCACCGCCAGCGCGAAGGCCTGCCCGATCAGCACCCCCACCAGACCGCCGGCCAGGCAGAGCGTGACGGCTTCGAGCAGGAACTGCAGCAGGATGGCGGTGGGCGTGGCGCCAACGGCCTTGCGCAGGCCGATCTCGCGGGTGCGCTCGCTCACGCTCACCAGCATGATGTTCATGATGCCGATGCCGCCCACCAGCAGGCTGATGGCCACGATGCCGCCCGCCACGGCGGTGATGCCCGAGGCGACACTCTTGAACTGGTCGATGAACTGGTCGATCGGCTGCACCCTGAAGGTCTCGAGATCCGTGCTGCCCAGCCCACGCACCTTCCGCAGCACGCGCGTGATGTCCGCCTGCGCATCCTCCGCCTCGGCCGGACTGTTGGCCAGGGCCACGAACCGCATGAAGAAGTCCCGGTCCATGAACTTGTCCATGAGCGAGTGCGGAATGAAGAGCTCGGCGCTGATGGTGTTGAAGCCGGTCATCCGCTCGGTGATGGTCTCCACCACCCCCACGATCAGGAACCGGCGACCGCCGATGATCAGGTGCTCCCCCACCGGGTCCGTCGGCAGCTCCAGATCGCGCACCGCAAGGTCGTTCACCAGGCAGACCTGCCGGGCATTGTCGATGTCGGACTGGCTGAAGGGCCGCCCCATGATCACCTGGCGATTCTCGGTGGCGTGCCACGCGGGCCAGATGCCGGTCACGCTGACGCCATCCAGGTTCTCCCCGTCGCTCTGCACGCTGAGCGTGGTCTCGCTGATGGGGGTGATTCCCTTGAGCGAGGTGCACTGTTCGGCGATGGCGGCGGCCTCCTCCTTCTTCAGGCGGATCTTCTCCCACGGGAAAAGGTTCCGAGGCACGCCCTCGGGTCGGCTGGGCCACACGTAGATGCGAGCCGCCCCGAAGGTCTCGAACTCGGCCAGCACCTTGGTCTTCAGGCCCGTCAGCGCCGCGATGACCGCGGTGGTGCTGGCCACCCCCACGATGATGCCCAGCGCCGTCAGGATGCTCCGGAGCTTGTTGGCCCAGATCTGCCGAAGGGCCAGCATCACGCTCTCGAAGTAGAAAAGCGGCGTCAGCATCAGGCGGCCACCTTCCGTTCGCGCACCAGCGGGCCCACGGCCGGATCGTCGCCCGCGGGCAGGTCGCTCAGCACCAGCCCGTCGCGCAGCCGGACCACGCGTCGACAATGCGCCGCCACGTCGTTCTCGTGCGTGACCATGATGACGGTCTGGCCCTCATCGTGAAGGCGGCTGAACAGGGCCAGGATCTCGTCGGTCGTGACCGTGTCCAGGTTGCCCGTCGGCTCGTCGGCCATCAGGATCCGCGGCCGCGCCAGGATCGCCCGGGCGATGGCCACTCGCTGCTTCTGGCCGCCGCTGAGCTGGTTGGGCCGGTGGTCCATGCGCTGCGAGAGCCCCACGCGGTCCAGGGCCTCCTTCGCCAGTTCGCGCCGCCGCTTCGCCCAGCCCCATCCCTTTCCACGGGCGTAGAGCAGCGGCAACTCCACGTTCTCCAGAGCCGTGAGCCTCGGCAGCAGCTCGAAGCTCTGGAACACGAAACCGATCTCCTGATTGCGCACCTGGGCCAGCTCGGCCGGCGTCAGGTTGCTCACCTCGCGGCCCCCCAGGTGGTAGGTGCCCTCGGTGGGGCGGTCCAGGCAACCCAGCGTGTTCATGAGGGTGCTCTTGCCGCTTCCCGATGCACCCATGATGGCCACCATCTCGCCCGCGGCGATGGAAAGATCCACGCCCCGCAGCGCGTGGATGGTCTCCACGCCCACGCGGTAGATCTTCTTCACGCCGCGAACCTCGATGATCGGCTCAGCCATGCCGGGGTCCGCCTATCGACCGCCTCTTCGACCGCCCCCGCCACCCATGCCCATGCCGCCGCCGCCCTGTCCGCGCGCGCCCTCGGCGGCCTGCCAGCGTCCGAAGTCCTTCGAGGCGTCCTCCTTCTGGACCTGCTCGCCATCCTTGAGCTTCTCCAGCGATCGGAAGGGTCCGGTCACCACGGTCTCGCCCGGCTTGAGGCCGTCCTTCACCAGCGTGTCCGTCATGTTGCTGGCGCCGGTGGCCACGGGAGTGAGCACGGCCTTGCCGTCCACCACGCGGAACACCACCGGGGTCACGCGTCGGCTCTTCTGAACCAGCGGATGGTCCTTGAGCGTCTCCGGCAGGTCGTTCACCGGGCGGTCCACGATGGCCTGGCTGGGCACGGTCACGCCCTCGTGCCGTGCAATGTCCACATCGACATTCCCCGTCAGTCCACTGAAGATCTGCCGACCCTTCAGGTCCAGGTCCACCAGCACCTTGAAGCTGCCGGTCCCGTCCTTCTCCAGGGTTCGCTGCAGGGCGATCTCGCTCACCACGCCATCGAAGGGGTCGTTCTTGTAGGCGTTCACGTAGACCTTGCAAGGCTGCCCCTTGGCCACCCGCGCGATGTCCGTCTCGGCCACCTTCGCGTTCAGGTGCATGCGGGTGAGGTCCGCCACCGTCATGATGCGGGTGCCCGCCTGGTTCATGGTGCCCAGCAGCGCCAGCTCGCCCACCTCGGCATCCAGCGTGGTCACGATGCCATCGATCGTGGTGACGCACACGGTGCGACGCAGCTGCTCCCGCACCTGCTCCACGCTCGACTCGCTGGCCGCAAGCGACTTCTCGAGCTGCGCGATGGTCTTCTCTGCCGCCGCCACCTGGCTCTCCACGTCCCTCGCTCGGGCGATCGCGTCATCGAGCTGCTGCCGCGACACGTCACCGGTCTGCTGCAGGCTCTCGGTCCGCGCCAGGATCAGCCGGGCGTTCTCTCGGTTCTGCCGGGTGCCCTCGATGCGGTTGCGTTCCGCCTCGAGCCTGAAGCGGTCGCCGTCGCGGCGCGCCTCGGACGCGGCGAGCGCCGCCTGAAGGTCGCGTCCGTCGAGCCGCACCAGCACATCCCCCTTCTTCACGCGATCACCCTCGCGGAAGGGCAGTTCCAGGATGCGGGCGCTGACCTCGGCGCTCACCTCCACCTGCTTCTTGGGCTCCACCACGCCCGGCGCGGAGACGTTCTCGACAAGCTGCCCCAGCTTCACCTCCTGCATGCGCACCGGCGTGCCCTCGGCATCACTGCCGCGCATGAAGAAGGCCGCCGTCAGGACGACGAGGACGATGGCCAACCCTGGGATGACGAACTTGCGCATCATGAGCGTCCGAGAACCTTTCCCTTGGGCCTTGTCCCGGAGGGTACTTGTTTCGCCGCCGACCTGCTTCGGTTGCAGGCCCAGGCATCAAAAGCAAAGACCCCCCGGCACAAGGCCGGGGGGTCGATGCGTCAAGCGTGACTTGCGTGCTTCCGGATCACTCCGGGCACGGTCCGAACAGGACCAGCAGCGAACCGATGTCACCAGAATCAACGAAGCCGCTGCCATCGAGGTCACCGTCGCAGCCGGGCGTGCTGCCCGGGCACTCGCCGAAGAGCACCAGCAGCGAGCCGATGTCACCGGAGTCCACGATGGTGCTGCCGTCGAGGTCACCCGGGCAGAGCTGCGCGAAGGTTCGCTTCTGCAGCGCCATGCCGAAGGTGGTGGCCGTCTCGGGCAGAGGATCACCCTCGTAGTCCAGGCCATACGCCGCGTAGCCCGCGGGGGTCCACGCGTTGGCGGTGTTGAGCGTGAAGGTGCCGTCACCATTGTCGGTCACCACCAGACCGCTGCGGAAGTAGTAGTCGAACCGGCGATCACCCGAGGTGGCACGCGTGGTGCCGTTCACTTCGGAGTCCGGAACCTGACCACCGAGCAACTGCAGAGGCTCGAACACGCCCGCGCCAGTGCCATCGGCATCCGGGTCGCCCCAGACCTCTCCGAACGGAGCACCGATGCAGGGACGGATGCGGGACACGACCGCCGTGTTGGCGTTCACGCCGGTCACCTGCAGCCAGTAGTCACCGGCGGGCAGGGTCTGGGCGCCAACGTCCATCTGGAAGCGGATGGGACCCTGGCCGTTCTGCGACCACACGTCACGGGGATCCTCAGCATCGACGTACGCACTCACGCCCTGGGCGATGATCTCGCCATCGTCAGAGCCGTCGAGGGCGTAGACGCCGTCACCACCGAAGATGCCGAAGCCCGAGTCCAGCTCACCGGTGGTCGGATCCGCCTCCTGGGGACGCGTCACGAATCGCCAGCCGATCTCGGTCGGCTGGGTGTTGCTGAAGTACGAGGCGATTGCCAGCGTGTCGAACTCCGCGTCAGCCTCGAGCGTGAAGGCCAGCGACACCCAAGCCTGGGCGTTCTGACCCGCCGTGGTGCTGATGCGACCCGCGTTCATGCCAGCGGCACCGTAGAGGGTGCTGCCCACGATCACGAAGTCCTGACCACCGTTGCTGTAGGCCTCGGACACGAACGACACGTTGAACTGGCCGGACAGCGAGGGCACCGCGTTCACGTCACCCTCGCCGTCGTACCAGCTGCCCAGACGCAGCAGCACGTACGCGCCGGCGGGGCCGTTCACGATTCCGGTGGCCGAAGGGCCGCCGAAGTTCGTGTTGCCGTCACCGTCGGTGTCGCAGCTGTCGTCAGCGCAACCCAGGTAGTTATCGGGCAGCAGCGAGGTGTCGCCGATGCCGTTGGACACGCTGTAGTTCGCGTTGTAGAAGAGGTTCATCACCGAGTCGCCGGCCGGATCATTGATCGGGTCGCCGTTCTCGTCGAAGATGTTGCACATGGAGATGTCCAGGTTGCCTGGCGCGGGCAGCGGCCCGATCAGGTACCAGACGTCCTTGCCCATCGGGCTTTCGCACAGGCGGACCACGTCGTTGGGTCCGTCGGTGAGGGCGCCTTCAAGGTCGAAGCTGGCCGACTTGGCCTCGCCATCGCCCATGTCGATCCACTGGAAGTTGCCAACGCAGTCGTTGGGCACCGGGCTCGAACCGTCACAGGCATACTGGAACAGACCGCAGTCCACCACGCCCTGATCGAAGCAGCTCTGGTCCCACGCGGTCTCGCAGCAGGCCGCGATGGCCGTGCAGACCAGGTCGCAGCAGGCGGCATCGGCACAACCCGCGGTCGCACCGGGCTCATCGCAGGCGGTCGTGGCCGTGCCGCACACCTCGTAGGCGAGCGGCAGGTTGGTGATCTCGAACGACAGGTTCACCGGACCGGCGTACTTCGGATCGGTCTGCTCGGCGGTGGTTCCACCGCTCTCGGCGTACCGCGTGTCGAAACCGATGGCGTACTCGCCAGCCGGCACGTAGACGTACGCCACGGACTGGCCGTTGGGCAGCGGCGAGAACGCCTCAAGGCAGCCGGTGACGCCGCTCGAGCGGCCGTAGTACTGGTCGGCACCATCGGCGCTGTAGACCAGCATGATGAAGCGGTTGCCGAGACTTGTCTCGGCATCCCAGCTCCACGGCGTGATGTTGCCGCTGCCATCGTCGTTGCCCGCGGTTCCGCGGATCACGAGACGGCCGGGCGCGTCGAGCTTGATCTTGTACCAGTCGGTGTCGGAGTCGATGCCTCCGGCAGCCGCCTCGCCCGATGCCGGGCTGTCAGCCCAGCGACCCAGCAGGCCGTTGACCTTCAGGGTCTGGCCCTGGGCGATCGACAGCATGTTGCCGTCCTGATCGACCTGGATCGGCGTGGCCGTGCCGATGGAGCTGTTGGGGTCGGTGGTGAGCGAGCCGGTCCCGTTGTTGTAGGGGCCCCACACGCTGTCCACGAAATCGCATTCCGCGTTGGAGAAGAACACGCACTGGCCGAAGGCCGTCGTGCCCAGACCGACCACGGCTCCAACTGCCGAGGCCAGCACAAGCTTGTTCGAACGCTGACGCATCATGTTCTCGATCCTCCTCTTGAGGTGTTCGCTGTCGTGCCCTCTGGGCCCTGTCCTGGCGACGCAGCCGGGACATGAACCGAGCGCAGGGGGCGCAGCCATCAAGTAGGTCGACTCAACATAACCCCAACTTCACACCCTTCCAAAAGCAAATTCACGACTTCGGGACGGGTTTTCCTACCTCTCCTTGGGCCGTGACCGGCCTCCGAGCCTGGCCGGAAGCCTCACGAGCCTCGTGACAGAACCTGAGCCGACCGGGAACCGGGGTTCCCGTACCTACATACGTTCGATCGTCGCGGTCAGACCCTTGGAAAGGAGTTGGTCCCTCAAAAACTCGGCACGCTCCCGATGCGTCCGGCACACGATGGATTCTCCATCGTTATGGGCCTCAAGTGTCATGGCGCAAGCGTCCTGTAACCGAATCCGGACGATCTCCACAAGGACATCCACCACCCGATCCATCTCGTTGATGTCATCGTTGTGGAGCACGACGGCGACCGGCGGAAGCGGACGGGCCTGGGGGGGCGGGGTCTGGACGATGGGTTCGGCGACGGAACTCATGGAGAGCATCGTGACGGAATGCCTGGCACGGATCAAGACCCAACCGGCGACTTTGTCCAGTCCACGAGCACCTTGCCGAACTGATCTCCCGATTCAAGTCGCCGATACGCCTCAGCCCCCTGCTCAGGCACCAGCACGCTGTCGATGACGGGCCGCACGAGCCCCCTCACGAGAAGGCTGGTGACTGCACGAAACTCATCCATGGAGCCCATGGTGCTTCCGAGCACGGACAGCTGGTTCCAGAAGACCCGGGTCAGGTCCAGTTCCCCAAGCTGGGCCGTGGTGCAGCCACAGGTCACGAACCGACCGGATCTGGCCAGGCTGCGGACGCCCGATTGGAGAACCCGGCCTCCGATCGAGTCGATGATCACGTCCACGCCACGCTTGCCGGTCAGGCTGCGCACGGACCGGGACCAGTCGGATCCATCATCCACCACGCCCGCATCAGCACCGAGCGCACGGGCCCGCTCGATCTTGGCCGCATGTCGGCTGGTGACGATGGTGCGGCAACCCAGGTGCCGGGCCAGACCCAGCGCCGCAAGGGCCACGCCGCCGCCGATGCCGGTGATCAGCACCGTCTCGCCCGGCTGCACCCGGGCGCGCGTGACCAGCATGCGCCACGCGGTGAGGTGCGTCAGGCCGAAGGCGGTGGCCTGATGCGGATCGGTCTCTCCCACCGGAAGCAGATTGGAGACCGGCGCCACGAAGAATTCCGCCATGGTGCCTGGCGAATGCTCCCCGATCATGTGGATGTCCTCGCCAGCGGCCACGGCGTCCGGGTGTCCGGATGGCGACCGGAGGATGGCGGCGTTGAGAAGGACCCGACGGCCGATCCATGCGGCATCCACGCCCGGCCCGACCGCCGCGACCACACCCGCCCCATCCGAGCCGCTCACGGTCGGGAAGCGCGTGTCCAGGCCCGGAAGCCCGCGGCCCACCCAGAGATCCAGGTGATTGAGCGCGGCGCACTCCGTGCGCACGAGCGCCTCGCCCGGGCCGGCGGAGGGAGCCTGGCGATCACGCGTGAAGCGCACGTTGGCGGCGACCGGACTGCCCTGCCCAAGGATCTCGATGGCTCGCATGGTGCGGAATCTAGGTCCGGACCGCGGGCGCCGCCGAACCGGTGGCCGACCGGCGTCCGTACGATGCTCCCATGGTTCGCCTGCTTCCCCTGCTGGTGCTCACGCTTGTCGGATCGCTGATGGGTGCAGGCGATGCCCCGGTCACGAAGGGCCGGCCCTACACGGGCCCCGCCATGCCCGCTTCGGCCGAGGTGCTCGGCGCACCGTACGGCTTCGATTTCGGCGTGGTCCCGCCGCACTCGATCCTCGAGGGCACCTTCACCCTGGCGAACCGGTCCAGCTCGCCCCGCAAGGTGCTCCACACGGTTCCCAGTTGCCAGTGCACCACCCTGGACATCACGGGCAAGACGATTCCGGCGGGAGGCACGCTGGAAGTTCCGGTGAAGATGAAGGTTTCGAGCACGGGCCGCAAGTCGGCGAACGTGAGGATCCTGGTGGAGAACCAGGACGCGCCGATCACCCTGGAACTGAAGGCTGAGGTGGCGTACGCCATCCGGGTTCTGGTTCCAGACGCCAAGGGCGTTCCGCAACCCTACGTGGATGCCGCCGAGGATCCCCTGCGCCTCAAGGGAATGGCCATGGTGCGAAGCACCGATGGCAAGCCCTTCTCGATTCGAAGCGTGCAGGCTCAGCCTGCGCGATTCCGTGGCTTCGATCCGGCCCGCGATGCGCCACGCACCGAGTACGAGGTGGACTTCGACCTGCCCGCGGAGCCGTGCGAACAGGTGCCCAAGTACCTGATCATCGAGACGGATCGGCCGGAGGCTCGGCTGGTGGATGTGCGCGTCCGTCACGCCTGCACCCGGATCCTGCCCGGACTCGACATCGCCGAGTTCCGCACGAATGCCGGCGTGGTGCCCGCGGGCGGGAACGGGACCTTCGAGATCGAGGTGAAGAAGATGGTCTCGAATCGCCTCACGTCGGCCCAGAGCCTTGACCCTCGCTTCAACGCCGAACTGATCGACCAGCGCGCCGATGGCTCGAGCGTGATGGGCGTGGTTCGGCTCACGCCCGCCGCGGGGGTGAAGGGCGTCTTCCTAATCCCGGTGCGTCTGACCGCGGTCGACAGCCAGGGTCGCCCCTACCAGATCCAGCGACCGGAACCCGCGGCGCCCGGCGCCCCGCCTCGCGCCATCACGCTGCCCTCGACCGCGGATCTGCTGGTCTACGGCGTGGTGGAGTGAACCCAGCGGATCGGTCAGACAGAACCTAGAAGTTGACCGACACGCGGAAGGTCAGGATCCACGCACCTCCGATGTCCGCCTCGGGCACTGACGAGGGCTGGTGGATGTACTGCAGGTCGGGTTGGATGCCCAGCCAGGGCGTGACCTGGATGTTGTAGAAGGTCTCGACGACGAACTCGCCCTCGCCAGGCGAGGGGGTGAGGGCAGGCGTGTTGCTGAAGTGGGCATACGCCACCATGAGACCCGCCGTGTCGCTTTCGCGGCTCGGGAGAAGGCCCTGCCAGGTGCCGCCTCCCATGATCGACCACTGCGACGGATTGCGGCTGGGCGGACTCCAACCGAACTGCCCGAAGGCCGTGATGCCCTGACCGCTCGACGCGCCCTCGGGCTGCCAGACCCGCTGCGAGAAACTGCTGTAGAGCCCCCACGCGCCGGTGACCTCCTGCTGTCCCAGCGGCGAGGGCACACGCGAGTTGCCGGGCTCCGCGGAATCTCCCGTCTGCTGGAACCAGCCGAGATTCAGGTGCCCAGGGAGCGGGACCTGGTCCCACCGGGCATTGAGTTCGCCGATGAGGAAGTACGCGCCGGGGTTGTCCCAGAAGAAGCCTCCCACGCCATGGCTCCCGGTCGACGGGCCCGCGGTGCCCGTGGATGGGTCGTACCAGTTGGTCGAGCCATCGAACATGCCGAACTTGGCATCGAGCCACTCGAGCGGCCGGCCGAGGATCTCGAAGCCTCCGGCCTGGTAGGGATAGGTGGGCAGGTCCAGTGCCACCACGGAAGGCATGTAGGCCGCGGAGTTGATGAACTGCAGATTGGGGTAGCTGACGGCGAAGTCCACGTTGGCGTCGATCTTGCCCAGCCTCAGCCTTAGCGCTCCGTCGATGAACGAGTGCTGGTACCAGTACTGCGAGAGTTCCGTGTAGTCCTGCGTGAAGGGGTAGATGGCATCCCACCCCCAGTAGTCCGGCACCATGGTCATGGGCATGCCGATGGCTCCAGCCTGCTGGAAGTCCAGATACACCTCTCCGCCCTCCCACCACCCCGCCTTGTGAGTGTCGATGGAGAGGCTCACGTCGACCAGGTAGGGCATGACGAAGCCACGCTCCGGCGTCTGACCCATGACCGTGGCCAGATCCACGGTGGCCACGCCCGTCAGGACAACCCCGGAATCGCTCAACTTCGTGCGAAGTCCGCCCCAGTCACCGCTGAGCGTGCTCGACTGCCAGGGCCACGCCCCCTCGGCGGAGGCCGCGGGATTGAAGGTGGGGCTCTGGGGTCCCTCTCCGGCGACCGGCGATGCCGGAGCGGCTGGCGAATGCGGCGGCTCGGCGGTGTGCGGCGCG
>JBILWQ010000139.1:0-5602 GCA_044369805.1 Phycisphaerales bacterium | reverse complement strand
GGGTGGTGCCACCACCCGAAGATGCGGATTTTGTGCGGATAGCATTCCCCACGGCCATGACCGACCTGACCCCCTGGCTTCGGGAATGGCCCTGGCGGCCGGGCAACCTCGATGTCCGGGCCATCCGGGCTCCCGATGGGCGGTCCCTGATTCACGTCCGCCTTGAACTGGGCCTGATCCAGATGGAGGCGGACGGCCGCCCGGATGGCCTGGCCTATCGGGATGCCCCTTCGGCCTTGGCGTGGTTCACGACCCATGCCGCCGCTCGGCTCGACGCCGCGGCGGTCCGCGACCTGGAGACGGAGATGGCGCAGCGAAGGCAGCGGGCGGTGGCGTGCGTGTCCCTGCAGGACTGGCCCCGGGCTCGGCGAGACGCTCTGGACAACCTGCAGGCCCTGGACCTGGTAACGCAGCGGGCGGAGCACGTCGCGGATCGGGGGCGACTGGAGAACTGGCGCGTGCACGAGTTGGCCATGCAGGCGAGGGCCGAGGCATCGCTGGCGATGGTCGTGGGGCGGCGAGACCTGGCCCGGCAAGCGATCGAGGCGGGCCTTGCGGCCGTGCAGCGGGCCTGTGCGCCCACGGGACCGCACGCGGGCCCTCAGGTCGACATGCTGCTGGGCCTGCTGGACGCGTTGACGCTCAAGTTGCCCTCGAGCGAGCGATCGGAACTGGAGCGAAGGCTGCAGGTGGCCGTGGCGGCGGAGAATTTCGAGCTGGCGGCCATCCTGAGGGACGAGTTGCGGCTGCTCGGGGGCTCGCCGTGATCTGGCTCCAGTACGTGGGTGCCACGGTCTTTGCGCTGGTGGGCCTGCTGGTGGCGCTCCTGACGCCGATCGGCGTGCCCGGGGCCTGGATGCTGATCGGGGTGGCCGGTTCCGTGGATGTCACGGTCATGCTTGCCGGCGGCAGTGCGCTGCCGTTCGGTCTGACATCGCTCGCGGTGGCGGCCTCGGCCCCCCCGGCGGGCGAACTTCTGGAATTCGTCGCCGCCTCGCTGGGCGCGCGCGCCGGTGGCGCAAGCCGCGCCGGCATGGCGGGCAGCATGATCGGCGGACTGGTCGGCGTGATCGCCGGCACGCTCCTCATTCCCGTGCCGATCGTGGGATCGGTGGTGGGCGCGCTGCTGGGCGTGGCCGCTGGGGCCGTGATCGGCGAGACCGCCTTCCATGGTCGCAGCGCGGGCGAGGCCATGCGGCCCGCCACGGGCGCGGTCATCGGTCGCGTGCTTGGATCGCTGGCCAAGCTGCCCTGCGCGCTGATCGTCTGGATGGCGCTGGTCGTCGACGCGTTCACCTGATCCGCTGCAGCCGCTCCGAATGCATCTCAACGACCACGCGGCGATCGCCTGCGTGCATCTCGATGCCGTCCGTCACCATCCTGTGCACACCACGGTGGACGGGGCTCACGCGTCCTCGCCCGTGGTCAAGTTCGCGCGGGGTCTCGAGCCGGAGGTAGAGCCCCCGATGTGGGTCGATCGGCCGCAGTCCACAACCGGATCCGATCTCCAGTTCGAACGGATCGGCCTCGCACCGCCAGGTGGGCACCACGCGATCATCGTCGCCCACCGGGACGCCGGCCGCCAGCAGCAGATCGAAATGCCGAGGCCCGTCGAGGGGCTCGTGCAGCAGCAGGGCCATCGGCAGGGCATGGATGGGGGGGCGGTCGGGCATGGCGAACCCTATGATGCCCGCCCCATGAGCCGACATGCCACGCTGGTCCTCGCCCTCCGCACCTGCGCCGTCCTCGCGGTCATGCTGCTTGCCGCATGCCAGGGCCCGCCACCCACGGATCTGACCATCGCCAGGGCCAACCTGCTGCTCGAGCACGACCGCTGCCAGGAGGCTGCCGACACCATCCGCCCGATCGTCGACTCGAATCCCGGCAGTTGGGGCGCTCAGTACGCCTACGGCCGGGCCATGGTGTGCCTGGAGAACCTCAAGGAGGGTCGACACGCGCTCGAGATCGCCGTGGCCCGCAATCCCGGTGACCTCGATGTCATCTTCGCCCTGGCCGACTGCATGGAGAAGCAGGGCGACACCGGCAAGATCTACCTGCTGCTGCGCAACGCCGGCGCCGAGTTGCGAAGCCCCGAGGCCTACGTCCGGCTCGCCACCATCGCCGAGCGATCGAACGACCTCGACAGCGCCAAGCAGGCGCTCGAGAGCGCCATCGAGTTCGACCAGGGCTACGACATCGTCAAGAGCACGGAGCCCTACTACCGCATGGCCATGCTGCAGGCGCAGCTGGGCGACGAGACCGAGGCCATGCGCCGCCTTCGCCAGGCCTACGGGATCAATCCGCAGGATCCTCGCGTGATCGCCGCGCTGCAGGAGCGGGGCGCCGTGCTGGGCCCCACGCTGGGCCTGCCGCGGGGTCAGTGAACCTGCCGTGGCCGCCGCCCCGCGCGAATCGGCCCAGCGGTCGGGCGAACTGCTCGCCCGGCTTTCGGCCATGTGCGACCTGGTGCGGTGGCGGCTGCTGGCGCTGCTGGAACAGGAGGAACTCGGGGTGGGCGAACTCGCCCGCACGCTCCAGGTGCCGCAGAGCACCGCAAGCCGTCACCTGAAGGCCCTGCTCGAGGGTGGCTGGATCGTTCGGCGCAGCGAGGGTTCCTCGGGGCTGTACCGCCTGGCAGGTCCGGCCATGCCCGAGGAAGCTCGCACGCTGTGGGACCTGGCCCGACCGGCACTGACCGCGCATCCTGAGGCGGCACAGGATCGCACGCGCCTGGCCGCGGTGCTGGCGGGGCGGCGCGTGGACAGCCGCGCATTCTTCGGTCGCGTGGGAGGCGAGTGGAGCGAGGTTCGTCGCGACCTTTTCGGCGAGCGGCTGACACCACTGGCCCTCCTTGATCTTCTGGACCCGGACTGGACGGTTGCGGACCTGGGCTGCGGCACAGGCGAGGCCTCGGAACTCCTGGCACCCGTGGTGCGCCGCGTGATCGCGGTCGATCGCGAGCGGGCCATGCTCGATGCCGCACGCAAGCGCCTGCAGGGGGTGAAGCACGTGGAATTCCGGCAGGCGTCGCTCGAGGCCCTGCCGCTGAAGGATGGCGAGGCCCATGCCGCCGTGATGATGCTGGTGCTGCATCATCTGCCCGATCCTGTGGCATCGCTGCGCGAGGCATGCCGGGTCGTGCGCAAGGGTGGCCTGGTGATGGTGGTCGATCTGGTGCCGCATGACCGCAAGGCATACGCGGCGGGCATGGGTCACCTGCACATGGGCTTTTCGGAGACCACGCTCCGGCAGTTGGCCCGCAATGCCGGCACCGCGTTGGTGCGGCACCGGACCCTGCCAGCCGAGCCGCGCACCGCAGGGCCGGGCCTGTTTGCCGCCACGTTCCGCGGCAACGGTCGCTGAGCGTCAGTTCTTGCTGGATGCGGTTTCAAGCTTCGCCAGGATGGGGGCTTGCTGCCTCTCGGCGCTCGCCTTGCAGCCATCGCAGCAGAACCGCACCATGCGTCCCGCCAGAAGCGTCTGCGAGGGATTCGCAGGCAGCTCGCGTCCGCTGATCGGGCAGACCTTCAGCGGATAGGTGTCCGCCTGGGCGGCCACGATGGCCTTTTCCACCTTGGCGAGCGCGGCCGCGGGGTTCCGCTTCACCTTGCGCACGCACTGGGCGCAGCAGGTGCGCACCAGCTGGTTGCCCACCACCACGTGATGGGCCGCCTTCGCGTCGGGGCCCTTGGGGTCGGGCAGCGCCTCGTCCGGCATGACCACGCAGTGGATGGGCGGATACAGGGGGAGCTCCAGGGCCTCGATGGCCTTGTCCGCCTCGCGCAGGTACTTCTCGCGGTTGGCGTCGAAGGTGGCCACGCACTTCTCGCAGCAGAAGCGGACCTCGCGGCCATTCACCGCCGGGTCCTTCGCGTCCTCGAGCACCTTCACCACCATGCCCTCGCCGAGCGGCTCGCCGCTGACGATGCAGGTCTTCAGTGGCCAGGCGTAGCCCACGCGGGCGGGAGCATCCGCCGGGCGAGGGGTTGCGGCAGCCAGGGCGATCAGGAGCAGTCCGGCCAGCGTGTTCGCGATGCGCATGAAGGCCATGCTAGTGCCCGAAAATGAGAGCGGCCGCCGGGCGTGACGCCCGACGGCCGCTGGATGACGGACGGCCTGCGTCAGTTGCCGTCCTTCACCTCGTACTCCGCGTCGATGACGTCGTCCTTGCCCGCAGGCTTGGTGCCGCCCGCCTCGGGCTTGGCACCGGCGGCCTGACTGGCCTGGGTGGCCTCGTAGACGGCCTTGCCCAGTTCCATGGACGAGTCGTTGAGGTTCTTCAGGGCCGCCTGGATGGCCGCCTTGTCCTCGCCCTTGAGTGCCGTCTCGAGGTTGGTGATCGCGCTCTCCACCTTGCCGCGGGCCTCGGCGCTGATCTTGCCGCCGTGCTCCTCCAGGCTCTTGCGGGTGGCGTAGGCCGCCGCCTCGCCCTGGTTCCGAAGGTCGATCAGTTCGCGACGCACCTTGTCGGCGGCCGCGTTCTGCTCGGCTTCCTTCCGCATGCGCTCCACCTCGTCCTTGCTCAGGCCGCTCGATCCGGTGATGCGGATCTCCTGCTTCTTGCCGGTCGCCTTGTCGGTGGCCGTCACGTTCAGGATGCCGTTGGCGTCGATGGCGAACTCCACCTCGATCTGCGGCAGGCCTCGGGGGGCGGGGGCGATGCCGCTCAGGTCGAATCGACCGAGACTCCGGTTGTCGCCGGCGAACTCCCGCTCACCCTGCAGCACATGGATGGTCACGCTGGTCTGGTTGTCCGCCGCCGTGCTGAAGGTCTCCTTCTTGCTGGTCGGAATGGTGGTGTTCCTCTCGATCAGCTTGGTCATGACGCCGCCGAGCGTCTCCACGCCCAGCGAGAGCGGGGTCACGTCGAGCAGCAGCACGTCCTTCACGTCGCCCTGGAGCACCGCGCCCTGGATGGCGGCGCCCACGGCGACCACCTCGTCGGGGTTGATGCTCTTGTCCAGTTCCTGCGTCTGGAAGATCTCCTTGGCGATCTCCTGCACCTTGGGAATGCGGATGGAGCCGCCGACCAGGACCACTTCCTGCACGTCCTTGGCATTCAGCTTGGCGTCCTTCAGCGCCTGCACGCACGGGCCGCGCAGCCGGTCGAAGAGATCCTTGCACATGTCCTCGAAGCGGGAGCGGGTCACGGTGACCTGCAGGTGCTTCGGGCCGCTCTGGTCGGCGGTGATGAAGGGCAGATTGACCGAGGTCTCCATCTGGCTCGAGAGCTCGATCTTCGCCTTCTCGGCCGCTTCCTTCAGCCGCTGCAGGGCCATGGCGTCCTTGCGGACATCGATGCCTTCCTTCTTGCGGAACTCCTCGGCGATGAAGTCGATGAGCCGCTGGTCGAAGTCGTCGCCGCCGAGGTGGCCATCGCCGTTGCTGGCGAGCACCTCGAACACGCCGTCACCCACGTCGAGAATGCTGACGTCGAACGTGCCGCCGCCCAGGTCGAACACCGCGATGCGGGCGTTCCTCTTCTTCTCGAGGCCGTAGGCCAGGGCTGCCGCGGTGGGCTCGTTGATGATGCGCTCCACCTTCAGGCCGGCGATCTCGCCGGCATCCTTAGTGGCCTGCCGCTGGCTGTCGTTGAAGTAGG
>JBILWQ010000138.1:0-5621 GCA_044369805.1 Phycisphaerales bacterium | reverse complement strand
TCTCTCGGACCTCTATCACCGCATGGGCGAGATGAGCAAGGCGGCGGTCAGCCAGGATGCCTGGTTCGAGCACTTCGGCATGGTCGCCGTGGGCCCGATCGACGGCCACGACTTCCCCACGCTGCTCGAGTTCCTCAACGAGGCCAAGCACTTCGACCGCCCCATGGTGCTGCACGTGAAGACCGTGAAGGGCAAGGGCTTCTCCTTCACCGAGAACGATCCGAGCGCCACGCACAGCCCGGGCCCGTTCACCGTGCCCGAGGACATGGAGAGCGAGGGCTGCCGCATCGAGCTGAAGAAGAGCGCCCGAAGCTTCACCGGCGCGGTGGGCGAGGCCCTGGTCGACCTGATGACGCGCGATCCGAAGGTGGTGGTGGCCACGGCCGCCATGCCCGACGGCACCGGCGTGAGCAAGGTCATGCCGAAGTTCCCCGACCGAACCTTCGACACCGGCATCTGCGAGAGCCACGCCATGGACATGATGGCGGGCATGGCCCGAAGCGGCTGGAAGCCCTTCTTCGCCGTGTACAGCACCTTCCTGCAGCGGGCCTTCGACCAGGCGTTCCAGGAAGTGTCGCTGCAGGGACTCGCGGTGCGACTGCTGCTCGACCGCGCGGGCCTGGTCGGCGGCGACGGTGCCGTGCACCACGGCTTCTGCGACATCGCCATGCTGGCCACGCTGCCCAAGGCCGCCGTCATGGCCGCCATGGACGAACCGAGCCTGAAGGCCGCCATGGAGTTCATGCGGAACTACGAAAGCGGCCTCTCGTCGCTGCGCTACCCGCGCGACGCGGTCAGCTCCCTGCTGGCCGACCAGCCCTGCCCGCCCTTCCAGCTCGGCAAGGCCCGCGCCCTGGTCACCCACGAGCGTCCCGATGCGGCGGTGCTGGGCCTGGGCGTCATGGCCATCGAGGCGCTCGACGCCGTGAAGCAGCTCGACGGCGAGTACCGCGTGAACGTGTACGACGCCCGCTTCGCCAAGCCGGTCGATGCCGACCTGCTTCGGGACCTGCTCACGCGTGGCGTGCCCGTGATCACCGTCGAGGATCACTCGATCCGAGGCGGCTTCGGCAGCTGCGTGCTCGAGGCCTGCGCCGACCTGCGGCTCGATACCCGGCTGGTCACCCGTCTGGCCCTGCCTGACCACTGGATCTACCAGGGCGAGCGCCGCGAGCAGCTGGTCGAGGCCGGACTCGATGCCGCCAGCATCGCCCGCGCCATCCGCGCTGCGGTCGAGGCGGCTCCCTCGGCGCCCGCCCCGCGGCCGGCGCCCGCCAAGGCTCACCGAACGACTGGGATCGGCCTTCCGCAACCTGAGCGGCCGCGGTCGCATCAGCGAGGACAACGTGCGCGAGGTCATGGGCGAGGTGCAGACCGCCCTGCTCGAGGCCGACGTTCACGTGGAGGTGGCCCGGCAGTTCTGCGACGAGGTCGCCCGCGACGCCATCGGCGTGGGTGTCACGAAGAGTCTCACGCCCGCCCAGGAGATGGTCGGCGTTGTGCACCGCAAGCTCGTCGAGCTCATGGGTCCGGGCGACCCGCAGCTGGTCCAGGCCTCGCCGGGCCCCACCGTGATCCTCATCTGCGGCCTGCAGGGCTCGGGCAAGACAACCACCGCGGGCAAGGTGGCGGCGTGGCTGAAGCAGCGCGGCCGAAGCGTGCTGGTGGCGGCCTGCGACCTGCAGCGCCCAGCCGCGGTCGAGCAGCTGCGGCTGGTGGTCGAGCAGGTCGAAGCCGAGGCCAAGGGCGGCTCACGCGTGGCCTTCTACGGTGAGCCGGATCGCTGCGCCGAGTACGGCAAGGCCGTGGGCGTGGCGGTCGCAGTGGCCCAGCGGGCCATGAAGGCCGCCCGCGATGGCCGCTTCGACACGCTGCTGGTGGACACCGCGGGCCGCCTGCACGTGGAAGACGCGCTCATGCGGGAACTCGAGGGCGTGCGCCAGTCGCTGCAGCCCCATCAGACGCTGCTGGTGGTCGACGGCATGGCCGGACAGGACGCACTGGTGGCAGCCAAGGCCTTCCACGATCGCCTGCCGCTCGATGGGATCATCCTGACCAAGTTCGACGCCGATCCCCGCGGCGGCGCGGCACTGAGCGTGCGCCGCGTGACCGGCGCCCCCATCCTCTTCACGGGCACGGGCGAGAAGTTCGCGGATCTGGAGCCCTTCCACCCCGAGCGGGTGGCGGGTCGCATCCTTGGCATGGGTGACGTGGTCAGCCTGGTCGAGAAGGCCCAGCAGGAAGTCGACGAGGCCGAGGCGCAGCGGGTGGCGGATCGCATGGCGAAGGGCCAACTCACGCTGGACGACTTCCTGGGCCAGCTGAAGACCATCCGTCGCCTCGGCCCCATCAAGAAGGTGCTCGGCATGCTGCCTGGCGTGGGCGGCATGATGAAGGACCTGCCCATCGACGACGGTCAGCTCGACCGCGTCGAGGGCATGGTGCGCAGCATGACCCCGCGCGAACGCGAGGACGTGCGGCTGGTCGACCAGCAGAAGAGCCGCACCCGCCGAATCGCCCAGGGCAGCGGCACCACCGCGCAGGAGGTGGGCCGCCTGGCCAAGCAGTTCGAGCAGATGCAGAAGATGACCCAGCAGATGGCGGGCATGGGCGCCATGGGCAAGTTCAAGGCCATGAAGGAGATGGCCGGCAACGCCTCCGCCGGCTTCCCGGGGCTGCCGTCGCGCGGCAGCACGCAGACGCAGAGCATCAAGAGCCGCTTCAAGCAGCGCAAGAAGCGCTGAGGGCCGACCGCCGCCTCAGGACTGGTCGAAGGGCAGCGGGTCGTTGGCTCGGCCCGAGCTCCAGGCTCGCAGCCGGGGCATGACCACTTCCCGCAGGTAGATCTTCAGGCAGGCCGCCACCGGAATGCTCAGCAGCATGCCGTACACCCCCGCCAGCGCCGCACCGGCCAGCACGGCCACGAAGATGCTCACCGGATCCAGGTCCGTCGCCTTGCCCGCGATCAGCGGCAGCAGCACGTAGCCCTCGAGGAACTGCACCAGGCCGAACACCAGGCACGGTGCCAGCACGATCCAGAGCCAGGCCATTCGCTCGGCCTCGGGCAGGGCCAGCTGGTCCACCGCCAGCAGGCCGATCGACAAGGGCAGCGTGATGGCGCTCACGTAGGGAATCAGGCTCAGCACCGTCACCGCGGCCCCGAGCGTGATCGCGTAGGGCACGCCGCAGATCCGCCAGCCAATGGCCGCCACCACGCCCATGATCACGCTGACCACGATGCGGCCACGGATGAACCCGCTCACCGCGCGGTCCATGTCGCTGGCCAGCTCCAGGATGCGATCGCGGCGCTTCTCGGGCAGCAGGCCTCTCAGGAAGGCGAGCGCATCCGGAAAGTGAAGGGAGAAGAACCAGAAGTAGAAAGGAACCAGGGCAGCCAGGAAGAGGATCGTCAGCACCTCGAGGGCCGAGAGCAGCACGTCCTCGGCGTTCGCGCCCAGCACCGCGGCCCAGCGGAATCCGGTGGCCCGCTGCTCGGGCGCCTCGCGATAGCCGCGCCGCTCCAGTTCCGCGGCCACGGCACGCTGGATCGCCTGCGCCTCCGCTTCGGCAGCCTTGAGCCTGGCGGCGTCCGCGATCTCCGCATCGCCTTCGGCCCCGGTGGCGTCTCCCGCCTCCTTCGTCTCGGCGATCTCCTCCTTCCGGGGCGAAGCCTCGCCCACCGGCTCGGCCTTGGTGGTCTGCTGGAACCAGGCGCGGAACCGGCCCACCTCACCGCGATACTCCTCGGGCACCAGCTGCTCCACGCGGTCCACGGCCGAGTTGAAGCGACCTTCGCGCAGGCTCTTGAGGAACCCCGATGTCTGCCCCACCAGCACGGGCACCGTCAGCGCCACCACCGCCACCAGCGCCACGCCGGCGGTGCCCATGACCGTGCCCACCGCTGCGGTCCGGCTGAACCCGAACCTGCGGACCAGGCCCTTGACCACGGGCTCCACCAGGTAGGCCAGCGCGAAGGCCACCAGCAACGGCACGGTCACGCTCCGGATGGCGTAGCCCATGTAGAAGATGCCAAGCACCAGCGCGACCACGACCACGTCGCGGACCCCCTGGATCTGCCACAGGTGCAGTCGGGCGAGCTCCTTGCCCGCCTTCGGAGCCGACGGCTGCTCCACCATCAGGCGCCCCGCCGCCCCAGCGCGCTCACCAGCCGATCGCGCCCGAAGGCCTCCTGGAAGTCGAAGACGCCCCTGAAGTCGTCCATGCTGTCGCGGGGAGTCTTGGAGAGCAGTCCCGCCTCGATCATGGCGAACACGATCCGGCCGAAGTCGTCCGTGCGGTGCACGTGCCAGCCCGCAAGCACGCTGGGTGCCATCATGCCGTATCGCTCGATCGCGAAGTCCCGCAGGCCGATGCAGAGCTGTTGCCCGCTCACGTGCCGATCGGCGTCCACACCGCCCGGCCCATGAACCAGTTCGCTGGTACGGGTCAGCCCCTCGCGAACGAAGTGGAAGGCCTCGGCGGGATAGGGACCCGTCTTGGCGGCCAGGCGTCTCCAGTCGACTTCGATCGCGGTCTGGGTCATCGGTGCTTCACCATATCGGCCCGCAAGCCCTGCGGACTTCTCTCAACGGGGAAGACTAGGCCCCAGGGCCCAGGTCCGCCCGCCCCATGTTCGCGTCAACCGTTCCAGGCCACCTCCGGCTCGATCCGGCCAGCCGGCGTTTGGCTACACTGCGGCCACGCGCGGGAAGGTTCCCGCGCCCTAGACCCAGAGACTGGCGGAGGAAACTTCGGATGGCCTGCAAGCGCTTCATCGTTCTCGCTCTCGTGTCGCTCGGACTGATCGGCTGCGTGCCGCAGCAGAAGTACGACGACCTGCTCACCGCCTATCGGGGCCAGGAGCAGCAGCTGCTCTCGCTGCAGAGCGAACTCCAGACCGTCCGCGCCAACGAGGAGCGACTGCGGGCGCAGCTGGCCGCCGCGGCCTCGGACCTGGCCGAGATCCAGCGCCTTCGCGGCACCGCGTCGGGCGACATCGCCAAGCTGCTCGCCGACTACGAGCGACTGCTGAAGCAGGTGGGCGATCTGAACGCCGGACCGCTGCCGGCTGAACTGAACAAGGCGCTGGCCGAGCTGGCCGCTCAGTACCCGGATGTGCTGACTTTCGACCAGCGGAGTGGCATGCTCCGCTTCAGCAGCGACTTCACCTTCGCCTCGGGCTCGGCCGCGCTCAATGCCAACGCCCAGACCCTGGTGCAGAAGCTCGCCGGCATCCTGAACACGCCCATCGCCCAGCCCTTCGAGGTGAAGGTGGTGGGTCACACGGATTCGCAGCCCATCCGCCGGGTGGCCGGCCAGCACCCGACCAACATGCACCTCTCGGCGCACCGCGCCATCAGCGTCCGCGACGCCCTTGTCGGCGACGGCGTGGCCGCCAACCGCATGCAGGTCGCGGGCTACGGCGAGTTCCGCCCGATCGTTCCCAATGGCCCCAACGGTGCTGCCGCCAATCGTCGCGTGGAGATCTTCCTCTCCCCGCTGACCGTGCCTCTGGCCCCCACCGGCAATCCCATGGACGCCGGGGCCGGCAAGCCCCGTCCGGCACCTGCCGCCGACGCGGATGACGGCGAGCCGACGAAGTGATCGGCAGTCGACAGCCT
>JBILWQ010000137.1:0-5653 GCA_044369805.1 Phycisphaerales bacterium | reverse complement strand
CGGGCTCTGGCTCGGGCGCAGGCTCAGGTGCGGGCGCAGGCTCAGGTGCGGGCTCGGGCTCAGGTGCGGGCGCAGGCTCAGGTGCGGGCTCGGGCTCAGGTGCGGGCGCAGGCTCAGGTGCAGGTGCGGGCTGGGGCGCGGGCTCAGGCTCGGCCGTTCGCGGCGCAACCGAAACTGCCCGACCAACTTCCTCGACCGGCTGGGCTTGTGGCAATGGCTGCTGCCCCGCGATCCCCGAATCAGGAGCCGTGGCCACGGGAGCGGGCGCTGCCAACCGCCGTGACCGCATGGTGCGCGGCTCATTGGCCAACGGTCGCACATCGGGAAGCTCGGGCGGAACTTCGGGCGCTGTCGCTTGCACGCCGGCCGTCGCCACCGCGGCCACGGACTGGGCTCCAGCGGCCGGGACGGGTGTTCCGTCGGGGAACACGGGATCCGTGGGCCGCTTGGCTGCGGGCAGCGTTCGACCGGCCAGTCGCTGCTGCACCTCGTCGAGGAACTGGTTGCTCTGCAACCAGAAGTGCGCCGGCACGCAGACCGTGCTGGTGCTGAGCGAGAGGACCGGGGGATCCGTGTACTGCACCACGGCGGTCAGCTTCCACGCCTGCTCCTCGCGACGGGGCTTCTGACCCACGATCACCAGGTCACGGCGAAGGTCCCGCCGGATCTGCACGGTGCCCGAGGGTTCGTCGCGCCAGACCTGGTTGCTCACCACCATCCAGTCGGGAATGCGAGGGTCCTCCGCGGTGTCCACCAGCGCCTTCCACACCTGGTCACGCGTGTAGCCAGGGTACTCGCGCTCGGCCGAACCGCACGCGGCGACCAGCAGCACGGGAAGCGAGGCGAGCAGGAACCGGAACTTTCGCAGGATCTCACGCCGCATTCGTGTGCACCTTCTGCACGTCTTCGTGCTCCTCGAGGGCATCGACCAGCCGCTCCACCTTCGCCTCCGCTTCCGCAGGCACCACATGCGGGCTCACGGGCACGAAGGCCACCTCCGCGCTCTCGGTCGCGATGCCCGCACGCTCCAGGGCCTCGCGCACCGCCATGAAATGCGCCGGCTCCGTGAGGACCTGGAAGCCCTCATCCATCCGGAGCACGTCCTCGGCACCGGACTCGATCGCCAGTTCCATCAGGCGGTCCTCGGCGACCTGATCCGCGGACACCAGCAGGGAGCCCTTCTGCGCGAAGAGGAAGCCCACGCTGCCCGGCACGCCGAGCTTGCCCTCGTGCTTGTCGAAGATGGCCCGCACCTCGGGCGCCGTCCGGTTCACGTTGCTGGTGAGCGCCTCCACCACCACCGCCACACCGCCCGGACCGTAGCCCTCGTACCGCACCGCCTCGAAACGCTCGCCGTCGGTCTCGCCGGCGCCCTTCTTGATCGCCTTCTCGATGGTCTCGCGCGGCATGTTGGCCGCCTTCGCATCGAGCACGGCCAGCCGCAGCACCGCATTGAACTTGATGTCGGAACCCCCCGAGCGCGCCGCCACGATGATGGCCCGGCTGAGCTTGCTCCAGATGCGACCGCGCTTGGCGTCCACCGCCGCCTTGCGGTGCTTGATGTTCTTCCAGGCGCTGTGACCGGCCATGACTAGGGAGCGGAATCCGTGGAGGGTGCGGGGTCTGCAGGCGAGGGAGCCGGTCGAGGCGTCACGGGCGGCTGCCGACCCTCGGCGAGGGCCTTGAGCTTGGCCTGGGCCCGCCCGAGAGCGGCTCCGTCCCGGGCATCGTAGAAGGAAGCGGCATCCCATGCCCGAACCCCCCAGAGCCGCTTCTGCATCACGTTGAACGCCTGCATCACCCGTTCACGCGAGGCGCGACCCGAGGCCGCCTCGACGATCGATCGCCAGGCCCGCGCCGCGTCATCTCGGCGTCCCTCGCTCCAGAGCGCGTCGCCCAGATGGTCGAGGCTCTCCAGGCTGGGCGCCTCGCCGGCCGTGGCCTTCCGGAGCCGGTCGATCACGGGGCTGGCCGCTCCCGAGGGCGGCATGCGGAGATAGTCCCACCATGCGGCGGTGTCGAGCGTGCTCGGATCCTCGGGTCCGGCCGCCATCGCCCTCCGGACCAGTTCACCGGTGCGGTCATCCAGGGCGCCCCGCTCGATCCGCAGCCAGGCCAGGTTGTTCAGGGCCGAGCCCAGGCCCGCGTCCACCTCGATCGCCCGGGCGAAGATCCGTTCGGCCTGCACCCGGTGACCCGCGATCAGCAGGCTTCCGCCCAGCTCGTTCAGGTCCTGGGCCTCCGAGGCTTCGGCTCCATCCGCCAGCAGCGAAACCCCCTCCGAGGTGCGCCACGCCTGCAGGCGTCGCTCGGCCGTTTCGCCGTCGCCCTGCGAGCAGAGCACCGCACAGAGCGCCCGCTCGAGCGAACGGCGATCGGACCGATCCGCGCGGTCAAGGGCCGCCAGCAGAAGGCTGCCCGCACGGCCGGACTCGCCCTCATCCAGCAGGAACTGGACTCCCTCCAGCAGGCTGGGCACCTTCCAGTCACGCATGCCGGACCTGGCCAGCAGCGTCGCGTCGGCCTCGGTGCCGGCGAGCATGGCCGCGGCAAGAAGCTGCGCACTGGCACCTGGAAGGGCCATCGAGGCGCGGCCGCCGGCCGCGAGCAGTTCCCTTCGCGAAGGGGTGGATCGTGGAACGCGATTCGCGATCATCATGAGCGCCAGTCGCTGCGCCGGGGTGAGATCCGGTGACCGCACGAGGTCGCCGAGCATCTCCACCGCCACGGCCTCACGGCCGGACCGGAGCGCCTGCTCGGCGCACTCGATCGCCGCACGCGGACCCGACTGCCCTTGGCACCCGGGCGCGATCACGCTCCAGGCTTCCTCGTGACGGCCCGCCACCGCCAGCGCCCGGGCCCAGGCTCGCCGCCTGGCCATGCTGGCGGGATCCGCCTGGCTTGCCTCACGAAGCAGCTGCACCCCCTCGGTCAGCCGGCCTTGCCGGGCCTTCGCGCTCACCAGTGCCTCGACCACCGCGGGCGCCGCGGGACGCCGGACGCGAAGGCGCTCGAGCCAGGCTTCGGTGTCGACCAGCTCCCCCGAGGCCGCCGCCGCCGCCACGAGCGCCGCCGCCACGGGCACGTCGGTGGGATCCTCGGACAGCAGGGCGCGAAGCGTCTCCACAACGGGCTCGCCCTGGCCTTGCTGCACCCGGCGCAGGGCCTGATGACGGTCCCATTCGCGGCGAGAGGCGTCGAGTCCCTCGCCGCGCACGGTCAGTTCGGCCAGTTCCGACTGCACATCCGCGTCGGCCGGGGCCAGCTCCAGCATGCCTCGTGCCGCGGATTCGCTGCCCGGGGCGCACTCCCACGCCCGCTCCGCCGAGATCGCGGCTGCAGATCGCCAGGCCGGATCCGCACCGGCATCTCCCTCCGAAACCTTCGCGCGGTCCGCCACGGCCCGGGCGATCCACGCCCGCGGGTTGTGGGCATCGATGGCGATGGCGCGTTCCGCCCAGCGGGCCGCCTCGTTCGCGTCCGCGATGGCGCTCAGGGCCTGCGCGGCGGCGGCGGCCACCGGCACATCGTCGGTCCGATCGGGCAGCAGCGACCGCAGTCGCGCGCCATCCTCCATGGCTCCCGCGCCCACGATCGCGGCGGCCAGCAGCGCCGGTTGTCCGCGCCATCCAGGCACCGAATCGATCGCCCGGCAGGCCGCCTCGGGATCACCACCCGCCAGTTCCAGGCGGGCGAGCAGGAGCGCACGATCCGCCTCGACCGAGGCTCCCGATCCAAGCAGCTCGCGCCATCGTGCCATGGGTGCCGCGGTGCCCCGCATGGCCATGGCGATCCGCTCCGCCGACTCGGGATCCGCCCGCACCCATGCCAGCACCGAGGCGACAGCGCTGGCTGCGCCCTGACTCTGCAGCATCGCGGAGATCACGGTCGCGGTGTCGGCCACGGTGTCCGGCGCCGCGATGGGTGGCTTCGCCGCAAGCGAGGACACGGTCCAGAGCGCCCGACGCACCACAGGATCGGCAGAGCCCGCAAGGAGCGCATCCACTCCGCTGTCCGGCCATGCCGTCCGAAGCATTCGGACGGACTCGGGCAGGCCCGCATGCCCCGGCGCGTCGACCGGGGTCGCCAGCATGATCGCCTGCAGGGCCGCCCATCGCCGGCCGCCTTGAAGCAGCACCCAGACCAGACGCGGCAGCGACACGCGATCCTCCGGCCCGCTGGCCTGAAGTGCGCCCTCCAAGGCCGTGGCAGCGCGGTCCCACGCCTCCATGGCCTGCCAGCACTCCCCCGCCATCCTGCGCAGGTCACCGGCCTGCCGTCGCGCGGACGATGAGGCGGGCACCGCGGCCTGCGCCGCCTGCTCCAGGCTCTCCGCCGCGGCACGCAGGTGTCCCAGCTCCCGCAGCGAGAGCCCCATCGCCACCTGCTGTGCAATGGCGTCGGCCGGGTCCGCCTCCGGCGCCTCGCCCACGCGCCTGAGCTGCCGCAGCCGAAGGAGTCGCTCCGCGGCCTGCAAGGGGCGTCGAGCGGCGGCCGCATCGACCCCACCCGAGCCAAGGGCCTCCGGGTCCGCGGGCTCCATCGCCAGCACGCGGGTCCAGGCCTCGCCGGCGAGATCGCGACGACCCGCGGCGTCGAGCACGCGACCCAGTTCGCGCCACGCGGACACGTCCCGAGGCGACGTGCGGACGTGATCCACGAGCAGGCGCGATGCGGCCTCCAGTTCACCCCGCGCCGCCGCGGCCCGGGCCGACATCACCACGGCCGTGGGAGCACCCGCAACGGGACCCTCGGCAGCCTCGCGAAGCGGCGCCAGCGCCACCTCCACCTCGCCGATCGACTTGAACGCCAGTTGCGGGTCCGCCGTCCGGAGCTGTCTGAGGCAGTCCGGGCGGATCACCTCGCCCGGCAGCGGCTCAGGACGCTCAGTGGACGCGCGGGTCTTGATGATCTGGGGCGTGGTGGCGCCGGGGCCCGCACAGCCCGCCGCGAGGAACGCGACGAGCCACGCCCCACGCAGCGCCACACGGACGCGCCGATCCATGGATCACTTCTTCTTGCCCAGCCTCGGCACGCGGCCGCTGGCCAGGAAACGGTCGGTCGCCCGACGGATCGCGGCGTGTGCCTCGACGGCGTCCTCGGCGCGCACGTGACGACCCAGCAGGCCCGCCACCTCGACCGGATCCGCGGCCTCCGCGAGCACCTCGGCCTCGACCAGAACGTCGACCGTGGCCTGGTCCACCGGCACGCCGTGGATGCCCAGGCCCAGGAGCAGCGTTCGGGACGCCACGAAGGGCGTGATGCCCGCCAGGCCCTCGATGTACGTCTTCGCCTCGCGCTTGGAGAGACCTCGCAGCCGCTCCAGGCTGACCTTGTGCTCGCGCTTGTAGATGTCCATGAGCGTGCGACGCATGAGCACGCAGCGATCCCACGCGAGCGGATACCGCACACCGATGACCGCGACCTGCTCCTTCACCAGCATGGCCCGGAGATCGTTCAGGTCCACGGAAGCCTTCTTCAGCTTGTGGAAGGCAGACTGCCCCTGCTCGTCGGTGGCATCGGCCATCACGAAACTCTCGACGATCAGGTCGATGAGGTCCTCAGGGACCCTGGGCGCAGCCGTGGCGTGCGACTTGATGAGCTGGTTGAACTTGCCGATGGCGAGATCACTCTTCATGGCGGTGGTCATGGA
>JBILWQ010000246.1:0-3582 GCA_044369805.1 Phycisphaerales bacterium | reverse complement strand
TTGGCCTCGCCCATGTCCCCGTCGAAGCCCGAGCGGTCACTCCGCTCGACACCCGCTGGCAACTCGCGCACGAACATGCTCTCGACCGTGGCCATGGGCTGCCCGCGGATGGTCCGCGACGCGGCGCTGGTCATGAGCAGCTTGTCCTCCGCGCGGGTCATGCCCACGAAGCAGAGCCGACGCTCCTCCTCCAGATCACCCGGCGTGTCCATGGCCCGCGCGTGCGGCAGGCTCCCCTGCTCCAGGCCCACCATGCACACGAGCGGAAATTCCAGTCCCTTCGCCGCGTGCAGCGTCATCAGCGTGACCGCGCCGGATTCGGGATCGAAGGCATCGCTGTCGCTGACCAGGGCGATGCGCTCGAGGTACCCGCGAAGGGCATCGAGGGCCGTGCGAAGCGGCGGCGTGCCGTCCTCGTCCGCCTGCTCGCCGACCAGCCGCTCCGAGACGAAATCACCCGCCGCCGTGACCACCTGCGCCAGGTTCTCGGTTCGACTCTCCCCCTCATCGGCCTCGGAACGGTCCTCCTGCAGGTAATGGGCCTCGAGGCCGCTCTCCCTCAGGATGCGAGAGACCAGGTCGGGCAGCGTCTCGGCGGCTGAGGCCTCGGCCTCGCGTCGCCACGCCAGCACCAGTTCAGCCAGCTTCCTGGCGCCCGTGGCGGCACGGCCCGAGACGCCCGCCACGTCCGGCTCGCGCAGCACTTCCAGCAGCGGCCGCCCCTGCTTCGCCGCGTGCAGCTCCAGCCTCTCCAGGCTGGTGCCACCCAGCCCGCGGGCCGGAACGTTGGCCACGCGCGACAGGGCGAGCTCGTCCTGCGGGTTCGCCGCCAGCCGCAGGTAGGCCACCGCATCGCGCACCTCGCGCCGGTCGTAGAAGGCCGTGCCGCGCACCACCTGGTGCGGGACCTGCGCCCGCCGAAGCGCCTCCTCGAGCACGCGGCTCATGCTGTTCATGCGGTAGAGCACCGCCATGCCTCGCCACGGCACGCCTCGCTGCGCCGCCGCCTGCACCTCCTCCACCACCCGGCCCGCCTCCGAGTGCTCGTCCGGGCACCTCTCATAGACCGGGGCCTGACCCTCGCCCCGCATGCTGGTGAGCACCTTCACGCGGCGCTGCCGATTGTGCTGGATCACCGCGGCAGCAGCCTCCACGATGGGCCGCGTGGAGCGGAAGTTCTCACCCAGGGGCACCACCACGGCGTCGGGGAAATGCGTCTCGAACTGGAGAATGTTGCGGATGTCCGCGCCTCGCCACCCGTAGATGCTCTGGTCCGGATCACCGACCACGCAGAGCCGCCGATGCTCGCGCGCCAGCTCCAGCACCATGCAGAACTGCGCATGATTGGTGTCCTGGTACTCGTCGACCAGGAGGTTGCGGAACCTCCGCTGCAACCGCTCCCTCGCCTCGGCGTGATCGCGCAGCAGCAGGGCCGTGCGGACCAGCAGGTCGTCGAAATCCAGCGACGAGTTCCGCCGCAGCACCTTCTCGTACGCGGCGTACAGCCTGGCCATGGTGCGGGCCCGCCAGTCGATGGCCTGCGCGGTCACCACATCCGGCATGAGCAACTGATCCTTGAAGCCGCCGATCTCCGTCAGCACAGCACGAGGCGTGAAGCGGCCGCCGCCCTCGCCCGCCTCCTCGATCGCCTGCTTGCAGGCGCGCTCCTGATCGTCGGCATCGAGCACGGTGAAGTCCGCGGGGACACCCGCCTCCATCGCGAAGCGCCGAAGCACGCGAGCCCCGAAGCTGTGGAAGGTGCCCGCGACGATGCGCCTCGCCCCATCGCCGTGGTCGACCAGCAGCGACTCGAGGCGACGTCGCATCTCGCCTGCGGCCTTGTTGGTGAAGGTGAGCGCGAGCACGCTCGACGCGAACTCGCCGCCACGAACCAGCCTCGCGATGCGATGCGTGATGACCCGCGTCTTGCCGGATCCCGGGCCCGCCAGCACCAGCAGGGGCGAACCTTCGTGCTCCACAGCGGCTCGCTGGGCCTCGGTCAGGGCGGGCGGCGGGCTGTGGTGGGCTGGTTCGTGCACGCGAAGAGTCTAGAAAGAGGCAAAACCAACCCGTCTCGGCCGATTTCCATGCCACGCTGCACAAGATGTTGGGGGTCAGGGCGCTTTGGACAGTCTTTGCACACCAATTCTTGGGTGCCCGAACGAATTTGACCGATGTGCAACCGTCGGTGATTCATGCTCTTGTGGAGTTCGCTCATGAAATCACAACATTTCGTGCATGACGTGTCTTGCGGACCCCATGGGTGGGGTTACTATCCGTCCCGTTCCAAGGCTTCGCAGGCGTGCAGAAGACCCGGAACGGCGTGCTGGAAGGTGTCGAGAGAGCAGTTGGCGTTCGGTTTTCGTTCGGTCGTGAGGCGGACCCGCTCCCAGGAACCAGCGTTCCAGGAGGCGGCCCCGTCCGGCCCCTCGACCGGCGCCTGAACGCGGAAGGAAGCGTCCCGATGGTGCTGTGTGACACGGAGATCCAGGAACTCGTCGGCATCGAGCCCTTCGAGGGCATGGGCCGACGACCAGGCAAGATCTCCTTCGGCGTGAGCAGCTACGGCTACGACGTGCGGGTAGGCACCCGCTTCAAGGTGTTCACCAACGCCACCAGCGGCGGCACCGCCGTCGTGGATCCCAAGAACTTCACCAAGGATCTCTTCATCGACGTCGATGTCGCGGGCACGGGTCGCGATCACGTCATCATTCCACCCAACAGCTTCGCGCTGGCCGAGACGGTCGAGACCATCGAGGTGCCTCGCGACTGCCTGGCCATCTGCGTGGGCAAGAGCACCTACGCCCGCTGCGGCATCATCGTCAACGTGACCCCGCTCGAGCCCGAGTGGCGCGGCAAGGTCACCATCGAGATCAGCAACACCACCCCCCTGCCGGCCCGCATCTACGCCAACGAGGGCATCGCCCAGATGGTGTTCCTGAAGGCCAGCCGCACCTGCGTCAGCAGCTACGCGGACAAGGGCGGCAAGTATCAGGATCAGACCGGACTCACGCTTCCCTTGGTGGACGGGCTCGCGCCCGCCAGCAAGGGCTGACGCACTGCAACCCGTCGCCCGCACGCGGGCGACAACGTTTTCTTCACCCTCTCGCACACGGACACGGAACGAGCCATGCGAATTCACCGACGCTTCACTGAACCAAACAAGGATGTGTACGCCTCGATCGAGTGGAGCACCCGCTCCAGTCGCATCTCCAACAGTGACGGCAGCACCGTCTTCGAGATGACCGACGCGGAGATCCCCGCCACCTGGAGTCAGCTCGCCACCGACATCGTGGTGAGCAAGTACTTCCGCAAGGCCGGTGTGCCGCAGATCGGCACCGACGGCCAGCCCAAGGTCGATGCGAGCGGCAAGCCCGTGCTCGGCCCCGAGCGCTCGGTGAAGCAGGTGGTGCACCGCCTCGCCGGCTGCTGGCGCCACTGGGGCGAGAAGTTCGGCTACTTCGCCAGCGCCAAGGATGCGCAGGCGTTCTACGACGAGATCGCGTGGATGCTGCTGAACCAGGTCGCGGCGCCCAACAGCCCGCAGTGGTTCAACACCGGCCTCAACTATGCATACGGCAT
>JBILWQ010000136.1:0-5745 GCA_044369805.1 Phycisphaerales bacterium | reverse complement strand
GTCGAGCGACTTGTCTTCACCGACGCGACGCGGGCGGTCGAGTGGCATCACACGGGCGTGCGCCTGGACCTGCTGGTCCGCTCGGCCGGCGGTTGGATGCATGTGCCGCTCAATGACGATCGATCCATGCAGCCCTGAGGCCCGCGAGGCTCACCCGGGCAGCGAGGCCCTCAGCACCCGCAACCAGTTGCCGGACCGAAAGGCTGCGCGATCCGCGGTGTCAAGACCCGCCCTGGCCAGCGCGGCGTCGAGCCCGTGGAGTTCCTCTGGCCGTCGGCTCCCTTCGGGGCAATCCAAGGGCGTGAAGCCGCCGTCGAAGTCGCTGCCGAGCGCGATGGCCCCGTCGCCGCCAACCTCGCGCACGTGCAGCACGTGCCGGACCGCGTCATCCAGCACCGCGGGGCGATCCTTCGCCAGGAACTTGCCGAACAGGTTCAGTCCGCACAGGCCGCCGCGTGAGGCGATGACGCGGATCTGCGCGTCGGTCAGGTGACGCGGCAGGTCGGCGGTCAGCGCGGCGCAGTTGGAGTGGCTCGCCACCACGCATCGGTCCGTGGCCTGCATCAGCCCATCGAAGGCCGCGCGGCTGAGATGGCTGGCATCGTGCAGCATGCCCAGCTCGTCCATCGCGTGAACCACCTCGCGTCCGCCTGCTGTCAACGGGCCATCGGCCGCGTTGCCGCCCGCCCATCGGGAGCCCATGCCCCAGGTCAGGCCCACCACCCGCACTCCGAGCCTGAACCATCGGGCCACATCCGCTGCCGAGCGGATGGGGTCTGCGCCCTCCATGAGGATGACGACTCGAAGTGCGTCGCCCCGGTCCCAGTCGGCCAGGTCGGCGGCACTTCGCACGATGCGGATGGCTCCGGCCGCCTCCAGCGATCGGTAGATCTCCAGCTGTCGCTCGGCGGCGAGCGAGGCGAGCGAGCCGTCGTCATCGACCGGATAGCCCCACGCATCGGTCGAGCCCTTCTCGGTGAACAGCGTGCCGAGCGCGAGTTTCACGCCGCCCTCCCGCATCGCAGGCAGCGTCACGCCGAATCGGTCGGGCTCGGGGGAGGGGCGGGCAAGGTCCAGGCCCTGCTGGGCCAGATAGGCGAGGTCCAGATGGCCATCGATCCAGGGCGTTCGCTGCATGGTCCCATTCTCGTCGCTGCGGGCCACGTCTGCATGGCCCCCCACGGGCACGGGTAGACTTCGGGGTCCATGACACCGGCTGTGTCCATGTCCTGGTCCGCCCGAGCCGTCGCGCTTGCCATCGCCGTGGCCTGCGTGGTGCCCTTGCTCGTCGCGGGCACGCTCACGCCCTCGCCCACGGGCATGGAGACCCACCGTCAACTGGGCCTTCCCTCGTGCACCTGGCCGGGCATGCTGGGCATTCCCTGCATCACCTGCGGCATGACCACCGCCTTCGCCCTGGTGGTGCGCGGCAGCGTGGTCTCGGCCTTCCTGGTGCAGCCCGCCGGGGCATTGCTCTGTGGACTTGCGGCCGTGGGTGCCGTGGTGGCGGCATGGTCCGCCGTCTCGGGACGGCCGGTCCATCGCCTGCTTCTGCCGCTGGCTCGCCCGCGCTCCGCGTGGGTTGCGGCGGGCCTGCTCGCCGCGGCGTGGGTCTGGAAGATCGCGAGCGTTCGTGGGGGTCACGCGTGAGGTGCCTGCTGCCGCTGCTTCTCGTGGTGGTCGCGGGGTGCCAGGTGGCGGGCATCGTCGGTGCGGTGGGCCACAACATCGAGCGCGAGAGGAAGATCGAGGTGCTGGCCCGCTATGCGGGGCTGGACAACCGCAGCGTGGCCGTGCTGGTGAAGGCCGACATGGGCACGCTCTACGAGCATCCCACCGCGGCGCCGAACATCGCCATGAACCTCTCGCAGCGGCTTCACGAGAACGTGCCTGGGGTGAAGGTGCTGGATCCGCGCACGGTCATGAACTTCCAGTACCAGCGGCCGTCGTGGGCGGCCATGCCGCTGGGCCAGATCGCCGACGAACTGGACGTGGACCGGGTCGTGGTCGTGGACATCTACGAGTACCGCATGCACCCGCCGGGCAACCGGTGGATGTGGGAGGCCGTCTGCGCGGCCCATGTCGGGGTGGCGGAACGGGACGGCATCGATCCTGACGAGATGATCGAGCAGTGGAACGTGAGCGCGAAGTTCCCGCCGCAGGAGGGCACCGCGCGCGACCAGCTCAACCAGACGCTCGTGCAGAACGGGCTGCTGGCCTCGTTCGTGCGGAACGCGGCCTGGGTCTTCTACGACCACATCGAGGACAAGTACCCGGACATCCGAAAGTGACGCGCCGGTGCCTCTCCATCCTCCTGCTGGCCGCGGTCGCGGGCTGCAACATCATCACCCCGGCGGCCTACATCATCGAGGGGCCCGATTCCAACGAGGCGCAGTACACGCTGCCCGACCGCCGCACGGTGATCTTCGTGGACGACCGCCAGAACAAGCTCACCCGGACGCAGTTGCGGTCGATCATCGGCGACCGCGTTGCCAAGGATCTCATGCTCAAGGAACTGGTCACCGAGACCATCGCCTCGCGTGACGCGATCGCCGTGGCCCGCCGCGAGGAGACCGCGGGCAAGCCGCTCTCCATCGAGGACATCGGGCGCAAGGTGGGTGCCGAGGTGGTGATCTACGTGCAGATCGGCGGCTTCAACCTCTCGGAGGAGGGCAACGTGCCTCGTCCCAACGGCTACGCGCTGGTGAAGGTGATCGACGTGACCGAGCGGCGTCGCCTTTTTCCCAGCGATCCGGAGCAGCCCGGGGTCGAGGTGGACAGCACCATGCGCGAGGTGAGCATGGATCTCTACAACAGCCCCTCGGGCCGACGCAGCATCGAGGAGCAGCTCGCCGAGAACATGGGCGATCGCATCGCCAAGGTCTTCTACAAGCACGAGAAGAACGAGCTGGGCAAGGGCACGGGAGTCCGCAAGTGAGCGGCCAGGGGCCGCTCGTGCATCTGGTCGATCCATCCGGTCCCGGGGGCAGCCGCTGGCTCGCGTCCCTGGCCTCGCGCCATGCGCAGGGGGTTTTTGTGGCCCTTGGCGGGGCGCCCTCCGTGCCGTGCGCGCACCGCGTTCCGGTGGTCGCCTCCCGGTCGGTCACGGCACGGACGCTCGAGCGATTGCTCGAGACGCTGCAGGCGGGTGCGGTGGTGGCCTGGGGCCACCGGGCCGCGGCGATGGCCACGCAGGCGAGGGATGCCGCGCGGCGTTGGCTGGTGCTGGATGCCGTGCCGACTCGATGCCCCATTCCCTTCGACGCGCAGGTGCTCTGCGTGAGCGAGGCGGTGGCGCACGCTGCGTCGCTGGCGAAGTGGCCGCCCATGCGGCTCTCGGTGCAGCAGCTGCCTTCGCCACTGGCGGCGGTCTGGGATGCCGATGGTTCGCTGCGATCGGCGCATCGTGAGCGGTGGGGGGCTTCGCCCTCGGCGATCGTGGTCGGGCTGCTGCCTGCCGGACCCGGCGAGGGTGACGCCATGACCGCGCTGGATGTGGTGGGTCGCGCGCACCTGGCGGGCATCGATGCGCGGCTCGTGCTGCATCCCGGCACGGGCGGCGCGGGCGACATGCAGGTCTTCGCCCGCAGGGCGGGTCTGCGTGATCGGGTGGGCTTCGAGGAAGGTCTCGAGTCTCCCGAATCCATGGCGAGCGCGGTGGACGTATGGCTGTCGCTGCCGGATCCCGCCCGGGATGGCACGGCGCTGGATGCGTCCGCGATCGGGGGCCTCTCGGGCTGTCTGCTGGCCTCGGCGGGAAGCCTGGCCGCGGCGGAGATCGAGCCCGACGTGGACGGCGTGGTGGCCGAGGGATGCAACGCGCTCGCCGCGGCGCTGGTCACGCTGGCCGAGACACCATCGCAAAGGTCCGCCATCGGCCTCGCCGCGCGAGCCAGGCACGGGACCGAGGGGCGCGCTCAGTCGCTTCGGGAAGCGCTGGCAGAGATCGAGACGGAGGCCGGGATTCGGGCGGCGAATCCCTCGGCAGCGCCCGCGTAGAAGGACTGCAGCAGGTCGGCGGGAAGGCGATGGCCTCGGAGGCGAGGCGCATCCAGCGGACCGAAACGTCCGGGGTCGAGCATGGCCAGATCGGGATCGGCGATCGGACTCGGTCCATCGTGGTCGGTCTCCCAGAGCGTGCGCAACGCCCAGTAGCGGCTGGCGTACAGGTCGAACGCGTCCTCGGGGGCGCTGGCCTTGGCTGCCATCTCGCTCTTGCCCTCGGCGTGCGCCAGATGGTCATCCGTGGTCACGATGTCGCTTCCAAAGAGGATCCGCCCATTGAAGCGTCGCAGGAACGCCACCACCGCGTCGCGTTCATGCCGGCTGATCTCCCGCACCATCCACTTGGTGGCGCTGGCGTCCAGGTGCAGGTTGGGATGCCGATCGAGCAGCCCCGAGAGGAAGTCCAGGTCCTCCGGCCAGCCGCCCAGGTGCGCCGCGATCCAGGGCACGCCAAATCGGTCCAGCAGCCGCTCCAGCGGCAGGTAGTGCGATGCCTTGGTGCCGTAGATCCCGGCGTCACGGTAGCGGGTGGCGAACCAGGTGTCCGGGTCCGCCACATGGGTCATGAAGGCCATGCCCAGCGATTGCGCGAGTTCCATGGCTCGAACCCGGGCGGGCGCGTCCAGTCGGAACATCGCCGGATCCCCGAGCTCGACCGCGAAGTCGGTGATCCGAGGGGCGGCCCAGAACTTGCAGATGCGGGCGCCCTCGCGGTGGTACCCCTCGATGCGTGCCAGGAAGCCGTCGCCATGGGCGTGTCGCCGGTCCTTGTCCGCGAAGTCCGGCATGGCGATCAGTCGCAGGCGATCGCCGAGCACCGCCCGCACCGCGTGCACCTGCTCCAGCGCCGTCATGGACCAGATCTCGCGGATGCCGTACAGGTCCATGGCCTCACGCAGCAGGACCGCCGCCTTCGGCCCATTGACATGCGCGTGGGCATCGATGATGCCATGCCCATGTCGATCGAAGCGGAGCGCCTGCTCGCGGTAGTCCAGGTCCAGCAGGTTCGAGGGATTTCGCGGCACGCCGCGATGCTAGGGGCTCAGTGCGACCGCTTCTTCAGCGGACGCTTGGCCGAGGCCTTCTTCGCCGGCGCTCGGGCGACCCGGCGATGGACGGCCTCGCCGTGCTCGAGGCGGCCCGCATGATGCACCCCCGCGATGTACATCTCGTGATCCGCCTCGATGTCGAGGTAACGCACCATCTCGCAGTCCAGCCACCACTGCGCCCGCAGCGGAACGGGGCAGAGCGACGGGGTGCTCATGTGCGGAAGGCCCAGGAAGGGATCGCGTCCCAGATCCGGCATGACCTGGAAGATCCGCTCCACCAGCGGATCGTCATCCATCACGCGGCAGAGCGCGAAGTTCCTGGAGTCGCGGATGATCGGGCTCAGCGCCTGGCCCTTCTCGATGGCCACCACCACCATGGGGGGATGCGTTGCGGCCTGCTGCACCCAGCGCACGATCGCGGCTGACCGCTGATCGCCGAAGCGGCTCGTGATGAGAAATCGGCCCGAGGGAATGCCCTCGAGCAGGTCGGAGACCTTGGCGCGGTCGATGGGTGGCCAATCGCGACGCGACGTCACGGTGGACAACCTAGCCCAACTGATCGAGAAGTCGATCCTAAATGCAATCCTTCATTGACTTTGCGATCATTTCATGCAGTGTAATTATTTATAAGACGTTTGGAAAGATTGTTGAAATGGGGTGAAGAAGTCGAAAAGTGGGGCAAGGTGTTGCA
>JBILWQ010000135.1:0-5797 GCA_044369805.1 Phycisphaerales bacterium | reverse complement strand
ACTGCGTGGTGGGCTATTACAACGGTGCGTCGAACCTGGCCAAGGCCGCTAGCAACATCGCCGCCAACGGCATCAATGCCGGCAGCAGCCTGGACAACATGTTCATGCTCGCCCGCTTGGCCATCGATACGGCGGACATGGGTTTGACCCCGGCAACCATCACCATCAAGCTGGCCATGACCGTGCTCAACACGGGCGCGTCTGGCTCGACCGGTGGCGGCTCCAACACGGCCTATCGAGCCAACTCGACGCTGGAGTTCGCAACGGTCCCAGGCCCCGGCGCTCTCGCCGCGGTCAGCCTGGCCGCATTCCTCCGCCGTCGACGCACCTGAATCACTGGCCTCCTGGATCTTCCCACTCTTCAAGCCGTTGCGGCCTTCGGGTCGCAACGGCTTTTTTCCTGCCCGTGCTCCTATCCTGCCCGGCTTGACGCCATCGCCCCCGCCGCCACCCGTTCCAGCCCACCCCGCCCCGCGCGATTGGCTGGGCATCTGGGCCGTCGTCAGCAGCGCATCCGCCCTGCTCACCTGCCTGCCACCCCTGGCCGCGCTTGGAGGCGTGCTCGGCTTCATTGCGTGGCGAAGGTCCGCGGCGGCTGGACGGCGAAATCGCCTGGCCGGTTGGGCCCTGGGACTTGCGGGTGCCGCCATCGCCCTGCAGCTGGCTCTGGCCGAGGCGGTGAATGGCTGGCTGCTACCCCAACTTGAGCGGCGGACCATCCGCGCCATCACCGCGGCCTGCGAGGGCCGTTTCGAGGCCGCCGTGCCCGCAGGATCCACCCTCACCCCGGTCGCCCCGGCGCCCACCCGTGACGCGATCGAACGCTTCGCCGGTGAACTGGCCTCGACCATGGGTTCGCTCCGGTCGGTGAGTGTCATCGATCCTTCGGTGACCGGCTCACCCCTGACGCCGCTGGTCACCATGGCGCTGGTGGCTCGGTTCGAGAAGGGTGACTGCACGGGATCCGCCCAGGTTCAGTGGGTCGCTCCCGAACCCTCCGATCCGCAACCCTGGCTTCCAGCGGCGCGTGTGCTGGAGATCGACTTCAGCCTGAGAGCAGGCCGTTCCATCCGCGTGTCCGCCCCGGAGGCCGCATCGCCATGAACCAGGTCAGCGAGCCCCAGACGCACCCCACCCATCTCTGCCGCACAAGCGTGCTGGCCGCCATGTTCGCCGTGCCGCTGTGCTGCCCACCCATGACGCTGCTGGCCACCGTCACGGGACTCATCGCGCTGCGGCAGATCCGGCACGATGCGTCGCTCCATGGACGGGGCCTGGCATGGACCGCGGTGGTCGCGGGCGCCCTCTCCACGCTGGTGTTCAGCGTGCTGCTCTGGAGCAACGGCCTTGGCACCCTCTGGCGGGGCCCGAATCCGCCGGTGACCGCCCTCCTGCAGGCCCGCGTGGCCGAGATGCCCGCGCACTGGAGCGGTCCAGCCGCCACGGCCTCAGCCGAATCGATGCAGACCTTCGCGGCACCCCTGCAAGCCCGCCACGGTGCGTTCCGCCAGGCTCGCAACAGCACTTCCAGGCTGGCTTCGCTGCAGCAGAATGGAAGGGATCCAGTCATCACGGTTCCCATCACGCTGGTCTTCGAGCGGGCCGAGGTCGAGGCCGACCTGGGTCTGGAGCGTTTCGATGCCCGTGGCGGCGGCGTGGTCATGAAGTGGCGGAACCTGCGGGTGCTGGATCCGGATCTGGCCAACCCCATTTTCCCCCCTGGGGATCCAGGGCCGCCGCCCCTGGCGCCGCCCCCCCAGGCGAAGCCGGCCGCCACGGGTGCACCCGCCTCGGCGTCCCCGCTACGCTGAAGGCATGTCGAACGCGATCGAGGTTCGTGAGCTGGTCCGCGTCTTCGGCACCCAGACGGTGCTCGCCGGCATCAACCTGGACGTGAAGGAAGGCGAGACCATGGTCATCATGGGTGGCTCGGGCTGCGGCAAGAGCACGCTGCTGCGCCACCTGATCGGCAGCCTGAAGCCCACCTCCGGGAACATCCATCTCTTCGGCGAGGACATCAGCGTGCTGCCCGAGGCGGAGATGGACCGGGTGCGCCGCAAGTTCGGCATCCTGTTCCAGTCCGGCGCGCTGTTCAACAGCATGACCATCGCCGAGAACGTGGCCCTTCCGCTGCGCGAGCACACGGACCTGGATCACCACATCATCGACATCCAGGTCAAGATCAAGCTGGAGCTGGTGGGCCTGCGAGAGCACGCGGACAAGTTCCCCAGCCAGATCAGCGGCGGCATGAAGAAGCGCGCGGGCCTGGCCCGTGCCCTGGCCCTGGACCCTCGCATCCTCTTCTACGACGAGCCCAGCGCCGGCCTGGACCCCGTGACCAGCGCCGAGATCGACCAGCTGATCCTGGACCTCACCCGCAAGCTCGGCGTGACCAGCGTGGTGGTGACCCACGAGATGGACAGCGCGTTCACCATCGCCGACCGCATGGTCATGCTGGACAAGGGTCGCGCGCTTCGCGTGGACACCCGAGAGGCCTTCGATGCCCTGCGGAAGCTGCCCGATGCGGCCGCCGCGGGACTCTCCGAGACCGAGCGCCTGATCCGCCAGTTCCTTCGCGGCGATGCCCAGGGTCCCATCACCGAGCGCAAGGCCGCCACCAACTACGCCGAGGACCTGCTGGGCACGGGCCTGCGGAAGCAGCCAGTCTCGGCGATCACGCCGACGCGATGAACCCCTCGCTGGAGCGGATCGCCAGGGGCCGTCGGTGCCTCGTGATGGGACTGGGCGCCTTCGGGGGCGGTCTTGGCGTGACGCGCGCGTTGGTGCAGGCGGGAGCCGTGCACGTGATGGTCACGGATCTGGCACCAGCGGAGAAACTCACGGCCTCGGTGACGGCGCTGCAACCTCTCGTTCAGGCGGGCCAGGTGCAGCTGCGTCTGGGCGGCCATGATGCGGAAGACTTCCGCGGAGCCGAGGTGGTCATCGCCAACCCGGCCGTGAAGCATCCATGGGACGACCCCTTCCTTGCGGCCGCACGCGCGGGCGGGGCCACCATCTCCACCGAGATCCGGCTCTCGCTCGAGGGCCTGCCCCGCGAGCGCGTGATCGGGGTCACCGGCACGGCGGGCAAGAGCACCACCAGCGCCATGATCGCCCATCTGCTCGATGGCAAGGGCCGTCGGGCCACGCTCGCCGGCAACATCGGCGGCAGTCTGCTCTCGGATCCGCCCAGCATCGGCCCGCGGGATTGGATCGTGGCGGAACTCTCCAGTTTCATGCTCTGGTGGCTCGGGCCCGAATCCGGACAGCCGCACTGGTCCCCTCGCGTGGGCGTGCTCACGAATCTGGCGGACAACCACCTCGACTGGCATCTGGGTCCCGAGCACTACAGCGCCAGCAAGGCCCTGCTGCGAGGTCCTGGCCAGGAACTGTTCCTCTCCGACTTCGACATGGACCAGGCCGCCGCCGCGCGATTCGCCGCCCTGGCTCCGGGAGCGTGGTGGCGCGATGGACAGCTGGAAGCCGAACCCGGGCTTGTGGCATCGATGGCGGAAGCATGTCCCCTGCCAGGACGGCACAATCGTCGAAACGCCCTGCTGGCCCTCCGTGTGGCCGCTGCCGCCATGCGGCTCGATGGCGAACGGCCCGATTGGGCTGCGCTGGAAACGCGGCTGCGAAGTTTCCGCGGCCTGCCGCACCGCCTCTGCCTGGTGCACGAGCACCGCGGCGTGCGCTGGTTCGATGACAGCAAGGCCACCACGCCCGAGGCCTCTCTGCTGGCGGTGGCCTGCTTCCCGGAGCGTCGGCGTGTGCACCTGATCGCGGGCGGCTACGACAAGGGCTCGGACCTGACCGCCATCGCCGAACTGGCCGACTCGCTGGGCGGGCTCTACGCCGTCGGTGCCACCGCGGCCGCCGTCGCCTCCCGCGGCGGCATCGCATGCGGAACGCTGGAGAGGGCCGTGGACAGCATCCGTGCCGCGGCCAGGCCCGGTGACGTGGTGCTGCTCTCCCCGGGCTGTGCCAGCTGGGACCAGTTCGAGAACTACCAGCAGCGCGGGCTGCGATTCGCCGAACTGGCCCGTGGCCAGTAGGATTCCGCCACGATGCTCTCCGGATGGATCCGCCGGTTCCTGATCGCCGCCATCGCCCTGCCCGCAGGCTGCTACGCCCCCGACGGCGGGTTCATGCCCAGCTCGGGCCGCGGCTTCGTGTACGAGAGCACCTCCATGCGGCCACTGACCATCAGCGTGGTCGACACGCGCACGCAGGAGCCCTTCTTCGTGATGGAGGTCCCGGCGGGCAAGCAGCTCACGTTCAACTTTCTCCAGGGCGGCGGCGACGATCCCGTGCTGACTCCGGACCGCATGGTCTACGCCGTGTGGGACAACGGCACGCAGTTCGGTCATCTGGACAACCAGCTCACCTGTCCGCCAGCCAGCTGCCGCAGGATCGATGTGGCCATCCGCGAGTCTCCGGAGTGGCCCGAACCCGATCCCGCCGTCCGGCTGCGAACCGATCAGGCCGCCGATCGGCCGCCGTACGCCACGCCGCAGGGCGGCAAGTTGCCCCCCAAGAGCGAGAGCCAGTACGACCAGTAAGCCGTGCGCATCGGCCACGGCTACGACCTGCACCGCCTCGAACCCGTCGCGCCCCACGGCGCCGGACGTCCCTTCGTGCTCGGCGGCGTGCCTGTGCCGCACGACCGGGGTCCCGTGGGGCACTCCGATGGCGACGCGCTGCTGCATGCCGTGACCGACGCGATCCTGGGCGCCATGGGCGAGCCGGACATCGGACAGCTCTTCCCCGACACGGACCCCGCGTGGGCGGGCAAGGACAGCGCTCACTTCCTGGCCGAGGCGATTCGCCGCATGCGGTCGGCGGGCCTCCGCGTGGGCAACCTCGATGCCACCGTGATCTGCGAGCGGCCGAAGATCGGCCCGGTGAAATCGGCGATCCGGTCCCGTCTCGCTGCCATGCTCGGGGCGGATGAATCGGTGGTGAACGTGAAGGGCAAGACGCACGAGAAGGTTGATGCGGTGGGCGAGGGACGGGCGATCGAGGTGCACGTGGTCGCGCTGCTGGTCGCGGCGTGAAGCGGCGGATTCACGCGTCTTCTCGAGGCTTGCGGTTACACTGATCGTCATGAGAGCCGTGGTCACCGGTCAGGTCGGCGTGGACAAGAAGCCCTACTTGAAGGCCGCGGCCGAACTGGCGGGCGAGCGCGGCGACCGAATCGAGCTCTTCAACGTGGGCGACCTGATGTACGCCGAGGCTCCGGACGTGCGGCCGGGCCGGATCCTGGACCTGCCACTCAGCCGCCTCTCCAGCCTTCGCCGCGCCGCATTCAAGGACATCATCGCGGCCACCACGCCGGCCGAGAACCACCCCAACGTGGTCGTGAACACGCACGCCACCTTCCGCTGGCGGCACGGGCTCTTCGCGGCCTTCGACCTGGACCTGCTCAGGCGGCTCAAGCCCGACATGTTCATCTGCCTGGTGGACAACGTCGAGGTGGTGCACCACCGCCTGCACGAGGAGCACGACATCGACGCCACGCTGAAGGACTGCATGGTCTGGCGCGAGGAGGAGATCCTGGCCACCGAGCTGGTGGCCCAGGCGATCGGCTGCACGGGCGGGTTCTACATCCTCAGCCGGGGTCGGCAGGTGGACACCACCGAGACGGCGCTGCGGCTGATCACCCGGCCGGAGATGCGAAAGGTCTACCCCAGTTTCCCCATGAGCCACGTGGTGGACATGCCCGACGTGCTGGCCGAGATCGACCACTTCCGCGCGGAGCTTGCGAAGCACTTCATCACCTTCGATCCGGGTGACG
>JBILWQ010000131.1:0-5881 GCA_044369805.1 Phycisphaerales bacterium | reverse complement strand
ACGCTTCCGCCTCGCGGAGAGCCGTGCGAGGCTCGTGGATCTGATCCCGAGCCACGGGAACCGGGCCGAGTCGGCGACTTCGCTATCGTGATTCCTGATGCGAATCGTCCACGCGATCCGAACGACCCGGCTGGAGTACGGCGGGCCCGCCCGCGCAGCGATTGACCTGGCCGACGCGTTGGCGAACTTCGGTCACGACGTATGCCTCCTCACGGCTTGTGGCGCGGGCATCCCTGAGCATTGGCGCGCACGCCCGAAGTGCGTACAGGTCATAGGAACCTGGCCCGGGGAACGGGGTTGCGTGACACTCTCGGGCCTCCGGGCCGCTTCGGACTTGATCTCGTCGGCGGATCTTGTTCATCTCCACGAAATCTGGGAAGTCTTCAACTGCCAGCTCGCCGGCATTGCGCGACGCCACCGGGTTCCGTACTGCGTAACAAGCCATGGATCCCTTGACCGCTGGAGCATGGCCCAGAAGCGCCGGCGAAAGCTGGCCTTCTACTCTCTCGCCGCCGGCCGAATGCTCAGGCATGCCTCTCTGGTGCACTGCACGGCAGAGGCCGAGATGCGGGAGTCACGAGAATGGCTCGCGGGCCGCCCAGAAGTGGTGCTGCCCCCGATCATCGACGTCTCGCCGTTTCGAGTCATGCCCGGTCCGCACCTGGCCAGATCAGCGCTTGGAATCGCGCCGACCGACAAGGTCGTTCTTTTCCTCAGCCGCCTGCAGCCAGGAAAGGGGATCCAGCAGGTCATTCGCTCGATGCCTTCCATCCTTGCGAAGGAGCCCAGCGCGGTGCTGGTGGTCGCGGGCAGCGGAAGCCCCGAGTTTGTCAGTGCTCTTGAGAAGGATACGAAAGCGCTGGGCATCACCACCCGGGTTCGATTCGCCGGCTTCCTCTCGGGCGAGCTGCGGACCTCAACCATCGAAACGGCGAGGAGCTTCCTGCTTCCATCAAGCCACGAGAACTTCGGAATTGCGCTGTTTGAAGCCGCGGCGTGTGGTTGCCCGCTTGTCGTGACTCCGGGCGTAGCGACCGCGGACCTACTGCGCGACTCCGGAGCTGCGGTCGTAGTCCAGCAGGAGTCCGATGCCATTGCAGCGGCTGCACTTGACCACCTCGCAATGCCTGACGCCGAGTGGCGCTCGCTCAGCGACCGGATCAGGCGCTGGGCGATGGACTACCTGTCCCCCGAGCGCGTCGTGCGCGAGTACGAGTCGGCGTATCGGGCCCACGCACGCATCCGGACGGCGACCTCCTCATGACGTCTCCCGCCCCCAGCGTGGTTGCCCTGTGGAACGAGCTGACGCCGTACCGGATGCACTTCCTGCGCCGGATGGCGGAGGAGTGCCGTGAGGTGAGGATGGTGAACGTGTTCACCCACTCGGTCGCGGACAACTCGATGCCTTGGCGGATCTCCCTTCCGGAAGGGCTCGAAATCCGCTTCAACCAGGATGCGCGCATCGTCGGGGAGCACACCTACTTCCACCGCCGGTGCCTGGCGCTCAGGAAGTGGGTGCTCGGCGTCGTGCAGCAGGAACAGCCGGCGTTCGTGCTCATGGCCGGCCACGCCGACTTCACGAGGCTGCTGCTCATCGGGGCCTTGCGCCGTCGCCGCATCCCGGTGGTCCACCTGTCGGACGCGAACGTGTTCGGGCTGCGCAGGGGCGGCGCGGTCAAGGCCGCGCTTCGGGCGATCTATCACGGCGCGGTCCTTGGGCGGTTCGATGGGTACATGACCATGGGAACCTGCGGACGGGCCTACTACGACCTGCTGGGAGACCGCTCCCGTCCCACCTTCATCAGTCCCTACGAACCGGACTATGCCGCGATCGAGGCACGGGACCATGAATCGGAAGCGGCACTGGCATCCCGGCTCGGCCTGCCCCCAGGCCGTCGGAGGTTCCTGTACTCGGGACGCCTCGTTGGCTGGAAGCGGGTCGACCTGCTCGTGCGCGCGTTCGTTGCCGTGGCCGATCGACTCCCCGAATGGGACCTGGTGGTGGCCGGAGGCGGCCCGGACATGGACGCCCTGCGAAACCTGGTGCCGGGGCATCTCGGGAGCCGCGTTGCGTTCACGGGATTCCTGCAGATGGATGACGTGCGGCGGTGCTGCCACCTGTCGGACGTGCTGGTGCATCCGAGCAACTGGGAACCGTGGGCGCTGGTCATCAACGAGGCCGCTGCCGCCGGCATGGCCATCGTCGCAACGCACGTCACGGGCGCGGCGGTGGAGCTGGTCCGTCACGGCAAGAACGGGTTCCTCGTTCGTCCCGACAACCTCGAGGATCTCGAGCGGGCGCTTGTCCTGGTGGCCGACCCAGAACGGCTTGCCTCGATGAAGGCCGCCTCTCGCGACCTGCTGCTGGATTGGCGACGCAGCGCCGATCCGGTCCAGGGCGTGGTGGACGCCGCCCGGCACTTCGCTCGGCAGCACGCGGGTGGTGCCTGAGGCCGGGCGCACCGCGCCCTGCTGGAGTCAGGCGCCGGACGAGGGATCGTGGATCGCCCGGTGATGGCGGTGCAACAGGTGCCAGGCCACGGTCCGCCGCAACCCCTCCTCCAGCCCGACCCTCGCCTCCCACCCGAGCAGCTGCCTCGCGCGCGACATGTCCAGGCATCGGCGCGGCTGCCCGTCGGGACGAGCCGAATCCCAGCGCACCTCTCCCGTGAAGCCGGTGACCTGCGCCACCAGGCCCATGAGGTCCCGGATGACGATCTCCCGGCCCGTGCCGAGGTTGATCGGGATCGGGTCCTCCATCTCCTCGGTGGCGCGCACGATGCCCTCTGCGGCGTCGTCGACGTACAGGAACTCGCGGCTTGCGGACCCGGTACCCCAGCAGGTCACATGGTCGGCACCGGACTCCTTCGCCTCGACGCACTTGCGGATCAGGGCCGGGATGACGTGGGAGGTGCCCAGGTCGAAGTTGTCCCAGGGGCCGTACAGGTTCACCGGCAGCAGGTAGGAGGACGCCAGCCCGTACTGGCGTCGGTAGCCGTCCAGCATCACGAGCGCGGCCTTCTTTGCCACCCCGTAGGGCGCATTGGTCTCCTCCGGGTAGCCGTCCCACAGTGCTTCCTCGCGGAAGGGAACCGGGGCGTGCTTGGGATAGGCACAGATGGTCCCTGCCTGCACGAACTTCCGGATTCCGAAGGCGCGCGCCTGCTCGATCAGGTGCAGTGCCATGGCCATGTTGGCGAAGAAGTAGCGGCCGGGGTTGGACTGGTTTGCGCCGATGCCGCCCACCTCGGCCGCCAGGTGGATGACCACCTCCGGGCGCGAATCACGGTACGAGCGGACAACGTCGGACTCGCGGGTGAGGTCGTAGTCGCGGCGACGGGGGACGAACACGTCGGCAGCGCCCCGGTCGCGCAGGATGCCGTGGACGGCACGACCGAGAAACCCGGCGCCGCCGGTGAGCATGATGCGCGTTCCAGCCAGGTTCATGCGAAATCGCCTTCAGTTCTTGGACGGTGCAGCCGATGAAACCAACGGTATTCAGCCGGAGGCCACCCTACACTCGACGCAGTCGCCATGCGCAAGGCACTTGTCAGCGGCATCACCGGTCAGGACGGAAGTTACCTCGCGGAGCTGCTGCTCGCGAAGGGCTATGAGGTGCACGGCATCGTCCGGCGAAGCTCGAGCTTCAACACGTCCCGGATCGACCACCTGTACCAGGACCCACACCTCCCCGGCACCCGGCTGCGGCTCCACTACGGCGACCTCGCGGACGGCAACAACCTCGCTCGGATCGTGTCGACGGTCGACCCCGACGAGGTCTACAACCTCGGGGCCCAGAGCCACGTGCGCGTGAGCTTCGACATGCCGATCTACACGGCGGACGCGGACGCCACGGGCACGCTGCGGCTGCTCGAGGCCGTCCGGGAACAGCAGCAGCGAAGCGGGCGCCAGATCCGCTTCTACCAGGCATCCAGCAGCGAGATGTACGGGCTCGTGCAGGAGGTGCCGCAGCGGGAAACCACGCCGTTCCACCCGCGGTCGCCGTACGGCTGCGCCAAGGTGTTCGCGCACTGGATCACCGTGAACTACCGCGAGAGCCATGGGATGCACGCGTCCTGCGGCATCCTGTTCAACCACGAGAGCCCGCGTCGCGGAGAGACGTTCGTGACCAGGAAGATCACGCGTGCCGTTGGAAGGATCAAGCTCGGCCTTCAGCGGAAGGTCTACCTCGGGAACCTGGAAGCCCTCCGTGACTGGGGCTTCGCCGGCGACTACGTCGACGCCATGTGGCGCATGCTCCAGCAATCCCAGCCCGATGACTACGTCGTGGCCACGGGGAGGATGATCAGCGTGCGCGACTTCTGCGAGCTCGCCTTCGCCCACGCTGGCCTCGATCACCGGGACTTCGTCGAAGTCGACCCGCGCTACTTCCGGCCCGCGGAGGTGGACCAGCTGCTCGGCGATGCGTCCAAGGCCTGCCGGATCCTTGGCTGGCAGCCGACCGTGGACGTGCGGGCGCTGGCGGCCATGATGGTCGATCACGACCTGGAGCTGGCCCGACGCGAGCGGACCCTCAGGGATGCCGGCCATCGAATGCCGGAGGTGATCGGCCATGACCACTGAGCCGGCTCACGCGCTGCTCCCGCTCGTCGCGCAGAGCGTCGGCGGCTTCGACGCCATCTTCGGCTACTTCCTGAGCGTCCTGTTCACTCCAGCTGGCGTGATCGTGTTCCTGGCCGGGATGGGCGCGGTGCTCGTGGCGCTGCTCTCGCGCTACAGCATCGAGCTCCTCGCCTGCGCCGCGATGTTCGCGCTGAGCACCATGTTCGACGCCAGAGACACGGCCGCAACGGTGAACGTCCTCATCGGGCCCCTTGAACAGCTGCGCGCCGTCTCTCGGCCGGTGGCGTTCGCGCTGGTGATCCTTGCGGCAGGGCTGGTGCTTGCCGTCCCGATCGGCAACCGGCATCGCTCCACCGGATTCGCCGCATGGGCACTCCTGGTGATGCAGTGGTACTACGCCATCAACGTGATGCTGTTCGAGAACTTCGGCAAGGGCGCGCTTGCCCTCGTGTCGATCACGTGCATGTTCGTCGTCTGCGCGATCGCCTTCGGCAGGCGGCTCCAGGACTCGGCTTCGGCCGCGGCCATGGTCAGGTGGTTCACCGTCCTGGGTGCCGCCTTCGTGGGCGCCAACCTGCTGCAGCTCGTTCTTGGGCCGTCTGCCATGGTCATTAACGGTCGACTCGTGGGCATCGCGGGAAACGCCCAGCAGATGGCAGGGGTCGCCAGCCTGCTATTCCTCTTGAACGTCTTCGTGGCCGGCGATGGCTCCACATCGCGGCTGCTGAGGCTGGCTGCGCTGGCCAACGTGGCATTCCTGGCGACCTTCGTCGTCTGGTCCGGATCCCGGACGGGCAGCCTCACGTGCCTGGTGGGAGTGATGTTGATGTACCGACTCCAGCTGGGCCGCTTCAGCCTCATGGCGGGATCCCTCGCCGGAGCAATGCTCCTCCTGTGGTCCGTGCTCGGCGCGGACACTTCGGCGGCGGACCGCCTGATCACCGGGGCGAATACCCGAGGCGAGGTGTTCCAGGCCGCGCTCGAGGCGTTCGCCAGCAGCCCGCTGATCGGCGTGATGCCGCTCGGCGGGGGATCGGGCGTGGAGTCCAGCTTCCTGCGCGCCCTGGCCCTCCATGGGCTAGTCGGCGGCGTGCTGGTGCTGCTGCCGTTCCTGGGGATACTGTGGAACGCGCTTGCGGCGTTCCGCCTGGGCAGGACCTCGCCCGAGTACCGCCGCCTCTGCGACCTGTTCATCGGCCTCGCGGTGGCGTTGGTGGTCGTCAACAACCTGGAAGGCTTCGCATTCGGCGTGCTCACCCTGCCGGCAATGATCATGTACTTCACCCTGACGCTCGGG
>JBILWQ010000130.1:0-5899 GCA_044369805.1 Phycisphaerales bacterium | reverse complement strand
GCCACGGGCGCCACTGGCGCACCCTTGCCCATCCTGCATCCCGACCCTGTGCCGCCGGGCGTGCAGTCCAACCTGCCGGTGTGGACATGGACCCGACAGGCCGTGGATGGATCCTTCACCCGGTTCGGCGACGGTGACGGAAGCATTCCATGGAATCGCTCGGCCCCTCGCTTCGCCTTCGCGTCGCGGACGGAGCCGGATCAGATGCTGAATCCTCGCCCATCCAAGCGGATCGAGTTGACCGGATTCCGCTCGAGCGGCGACTCGGCAGAGGCCGCCGGCGGCGAGTCAGTCGAGGAAGTGGCCATGGGCGATGTCTTCCGCCTCGATGCCTCGTCCGACCCCAAGGACCCCGATCTCTGGACGCCGTCGTTTGGAAGCTCCACGTGGATGGCGGACACGGCATCATTCGGCTGGCTGACCTCGCCGATCTGGGCACCGTTGCCGGACTTCCAGCGGCTCGCCATGGGGGCGCGTGCGCCCGGTGCCGATGTGCCCTTCGCTGACTACCCGGAGCTTGTGCTGCGAAAGCCCACGGCATTCAACTGCCAGACCGTGCTCGATCCCAGGCCTGCACGCTACGACTTGACCAACGGCCTCGCGATGGCCTACTACGGTGACAGCCGCCAGGCACCGGACGCGAATCCGACAGCCGCCGTGAACACGTCCTACGCCCGCGCTGCATGGGTTGCGGGTGCTGATGCCACCTTGAACGCCGCCTACGGGCGGGTGTATCACGGCGACAAGGGCGCACGCCTGCTGGACCATGACGGAGCGTTGCTCAGGCTTCAGGTGGAAACGGGTCGTCCGGATGCCGCCCGTCAGAGATGGACCATGCAGGGCATGTGGAACACCCTCGCCCGGTTCCCCAACGTGAACTCCATGCAGATGCTGTGGAAGAACGACGACTTCGAGCAGCTGGGAGAGATCCTTGACGTGTTCGCTTGGGGACCGGCGTACAGGATTGGAAGCGCCTTTGGCAGCATGGACACGCCAGGAAAGTTGCGATCCGCAACCGTGGCCGCGGACAATCCGCTGCTTCCTGACCCCAACGTGCCCACCCGCCTGTATCCACAGTGTCGAGCCACGTTCGCCGAGATCATGACGGGGCGAGTGCCCGGCTTCCCGGTAGGGGAAGGTGATGACACCAATCGTCTGCAGGTGGATCCGCCCAATCTGGCATTCGCCGGAGCGGACGTCTGGCAGTTCGCTGGAGATCCTGCACTCTCCACGCCCTACGGCCCGGGTATCCCTTGGGGGGCCCGAGTCTTCGATGCGTTCACGCTCGATGGGCCGGGGGCGTCGCTGCGATACGACTGGAGCGATGCGCAGGCGGGGGCCATTGCGGTGAATGCCCCCTGGACAGCCACGTCGGGAGCCGACGTGTTCGAGACGGGGTCGACTTCAACGGGTTCGGGCTGGTGGGACACGCGACAGGACCGCAGCAGTTACCCCTTCCGCGATCAAGGGGGTGGCACCGGCACGACCCGAGTCGATCGTCCCGTCGGCGCCCTCTTCCCCGTGGGGTCATATCTCAGACCCGATGGCGACACGAATCCGAACAACGATGTCGTGACGAGAACCTCGCTGGCCCAGTGGGAATACGACGGCAGCCCCACGCTCTCCGGCGGTTTCCGGGGTCGACCGATCAAGGGGCTCCTCAATCTCAACACCGCTCCAGTCGAGGTGCTGCGAACACTGCCTCACATGACGCAGATGGTCTACGACGACACGGGGCGGACCAAGAACAGTGGCGGCTACACCGATGGATCCCCCTACGCTGGTGCAGGCGTTGTGGGTGGTGATCGTCGCTTCAATGCCGGATTTGCGCCGCCCGCGGGGAAAGCCCGGAATCCCGCATCCCTGGTGCCTGACGCGATCGACATCTACCGGAACCGACTGAACCCGAGCTGGCTGATCGGCAACGCCGGAAGCGCCACGTCGATCGCCAACGGCGCCACGGCGTGGGTGCCGAATCCTGCTGATCCGCTCCAGCCACGTGACACGCTCGCACCGACGCTGCCAACGTATTCGGACCGCGGCGAGGCTGCGCCTGCCGGGCTGACCGGCGGAGCGGCCACGCCCGCCCGCTTGAACGCGCTGTGGTCGTTCGTGCGACCCGCGAACGGCGTCGCCTTCTCCACCAGTGGCAACATCTCGGGCTCCAACCGGCTTGCCGACGTGCCGGTGCCCTTCAATCGTGGCATGCGTGCCGCCATGGGCTTCGGCTCGATGGGTGAGTTGACCCTGATGTCCCGAACCATCGTGGGGAACTCCGGCGGCCTGTCGGGATTCAGTGCGCCACCGGGGTATGTGGCCAAGCTCGGTGCGGCTGTCAACTTCCCCGACTGGCAATATGACCAGGGCTGGAGCATCCGCCTGGCGGGGCAGGACCCTTACCGAAGTTCGTGGTCCGCCGGGAGCAACGGCGACGGCCTTGGACAGGGGTGGTTCGCCGACTTCAAGGACAACCCCGACGAGCCGCTGGACGCTCGCCTGGCCACCGATCGGCAGGGGTTCCGTTCGTTCGACTTCTTCGACATTCCTTCCACCAAGATGTCCATCGATGACGCGTGGACCCTGGTGCCGGACGGAATCGCCGGTGACAGCGAGGAGCAGAACCTTCTCTTCAAGGGCATCAGCAACCTCGTCAGCACCCGCAGCGACGTGTTCACCGTGTACTTCAGGGTGCGGACCATCCGGCAGGATGCGCTCACGGGCAAGTGGAATGGCGTCGATCCGGACAGCATCCTCGAGGACGCCCGTTACGTGATGTGCGTGGATCGCAGCAACGTGAACCGGCCCACCGACGAGCCGCGGATCATCTACTTCTCGAGGGTGAACGAATGATCGGAATCCCCGATCGGCGCGGATGACCCCGCTCATCGACGCCGCCTACCTGCTCGGCATGACCGCCGCCAGCCCGTACTGGGCATGGTGCATGGTTCGTGCGGGCAAGCACCGCACGGACTGGCCAGCGCGACTGGGGCAGGGGGTCGCCCTTCGTACACCCGGGCCGCAGGGCAGGGTGCTGGTCCACGCCGTGAGCGTGGGCGAGGTGAACGCCGCTCGGGGGCTGGTCGAGCGTCTGGCCTCCGAAGGCGACGTGGTGCTGAGCGTGACCACCGACACCGGACACGCGCGTGCCGTGCAACTCTTCGGTCAGCGTCTGCCCGTGGTGCGCTATCCGTTCGATGCCGGCTTTGCCGTGGAACGGTTCCTGCACCGCGTGCAGCCCACGCTTGTGGCGCTCATGGAACTGGAGGTCTGGCCCAACTTCATGCACGCGTGCCAGCGGCGCGGCATTCCCGTGGGCGTGGTGAACGGACGACTCAGCGCGCGAAGCTTTGCCCGGTATCGGCTTGCGCGCCCCGTGGTCTCGGGCATGTTCCGCAAGCTTGCCTTCGTGGCGGCGCAGACCCAGGACTATGCCGATCGCTTCATCCACATGGGGGTGCCCGGCGACCGCGTCAGCGTGACCGGAACCATGAAGTGGGATACGGCCATGCTGGCGGACCACGTCGAAGGAGCCGAGGAACTTGCTCGCGAACTGGGCATCGATCCGCAGCGACCGCTCGTGGTGGCGGGCAGCACCGCGCCCGGCGAGGAGGCCATGCTGCACGCGGCCGTGCCCGAGGGGGTGCAGTTGCTGTGCGCCCCACGCAAGCCCGAGTGGTTTGACGCCGCCGCCTGCGCCATGCCCGGCTGTATCCGGCGCACGCAGCGATCGGCGCGGCCCGGAGCCAGTCGATTCCTCCTTGACACCATCGGAGAACTTCGCAAGGCCTATGCGCTGGCCACCGTGGTGGTGGTGGGCCGCAGTTTCGGCAACCTGCACGGCAGCGACATGATGGAGCCGATCGCCCTGGGGAAGGCCACGCTCATCGGCCCACGCTACGGTGATTTCGCCGACATGGCGGATGCCCTCGTGCAGGCCGGAGGCCTGCGGGTGACCAGTCCCTACGACCTGGGCCGGGACCTGGCCCAACTGCTGCACAATGCCGAGCGGCGACACGAGATGGCCAGCGCCGGCAGGGCGGTGATCGAGTCCATGCAGGGGGCCACGCTCCGGCATGCAACGCTGATCCGTGCCATGATGCGGCACGCCGGCGGCATCACCGCGACAACGCTGGCCACCACCCATGCCTGAACGTTTCCGCGAGGACGACTTCCACGCCTTCATCCGGTCCCACGCGAATGCGCTGGGGCCTCATGTGCTTCAGGGGCCCGGCGATGACCTGGCGGTGATGGACTTCCACGGGCACTCGCTGCTCATGGGCGTGGATCAGGTGATTGAGGGCGTGCATTTCGTGCCTGGCACGGCGCCCGAGGCGATCGGGCGCAAGGCGGTCACCCGCAACATCAGCGACGTGGCCGCCATGGCATGCAGGCCGGTGGCCACGCTCGCCAGTTGCGTGCTTCCCATGGATGTCTCGCCAGGCTTCGCCGAGCGACTGGTGGATGCAGTGCGACGCACCGCCCAGCAGTTCAACGCGCCGCTCGTGGGTGGCGACACTGCACTGCACCGCAACCCGGGACCGCTCACGCTGTCCGTCACGGTGCTCGCCGAGCCACTCTCGCCCACGCGCGCGCCGGTGCTCCGTTCCACCGCGAAGGCGGATGACCGGCTCTTCGTCACGGGGCTTCTCGGCGGATCCTTCAGGCCAGACGGACTTGGCCGCCACCTTGATTTCGAACCTCGTGTGGACGAGGCCGAGGCCCTGGCCACCACGCTTGGCGAGAGCCTGCACGCAATGATGGATCTCTCGGATGGCCTGGCTCAGGACGCTGCACGCATGGCGCTGGCCAGCGGCCTTCAGGCGGTCATCGACGCTGCCGCGCTCCCGTGCAGCCCGGGCTGCGGCTGGCGGAACGCCATGGGCGACGGAGAGGACTACGAACTGTTTCTGGCGGTGGGCGGTGGCCGTGCGGTGCCGACCCATGTCGGCCGTAGCCGAACACCCACGCGGGCGATCGGCCTGATGCGGGCGATGCCGAGCCCGGATGCACCGCGCGTGATCTGCATGCTGAACGACATCGAGATGGCCGTGGACCATCTCGGGCGCTTCAATGATGGCAAGGCGGCCAGACCATGATTGGCGTCTTCGTCATTCGTACGCCGGGCCCCGAGGCCACCGAACGCGTGGGGCGTGCGTTGGCCCAGGAAATCCAGCCAGGCGACTGCATCGAGCTTCATGGAGACCTCGGCTCGGGCAAGACCTGCCTGGTGAGGGGTCTGGCTCAGGGCCTCGGATGCGAGGCTTCACAGGTCAGCAGTCCAACCTTCACGCTCATGCACCGGTACGCGGGATCGCTGGCCGATCTGGTGCACATCGATGCCTATCGGCTTCGGGGCCATGAGGAACTCCGTGATGCCGGCTATGACCCGGCCGATGCGCGTGCAGTCACCGCTGTCGAGTGGCCTGCCCGGGCTATCGAGGCCCTTCCGGAGCGGACCATTCGGGTCTCGATCACGCCACTGGCGGACACGGAACGCGAGATCAGGATCGAGGTGGCGTCGGGCACGTTGGCCGAGCGACTGGCGGGGGAGCTTGGCCCCAAACCCTGTCCTGGTTGCAGCGCCCCCGTCGGACCGTTTGCCGATCTCTGGCCCTTCTGCAGCCCTCGCTGTCGCTCCGCCGACCTGGGCCGCTGGCTGGGTGGCCAATATCAGATCAGCCGACCGCTCGAGGAGCGCGATCTTGACGAGGGTTGAAAGGAGAACCATGCGACGCACACGCACCCTGCTGGCCATGCCCCTGATCGTTGGCACGCTTGCCGCCTGCAATCCGACCTGGACCAAGGAGGGAAAGCCCAACGACGCCTCCATGCCATTGCCTCCGGACGCCAAGCCTCCGGCTCAGGCCAGCACCACGCAGCAGCCGGGCCGCTGAACTCG
>JBILWQ010000186.1:0-4589 GCA_044369805.1 Phycisphaerales bacterium | reverse complement strand
TGGCGATGGCCGCGGCGAGCAGGTGACTGAAGCTGGTGGCAAGGAACCAGGCCCCCATGATCGTGCTGACCATGCGAACCGGCGAGAGGCGCGTGACCAGCGAGAGTCCCACCGGCGAGAGGCAGAGTTCGCCCGTGGTCTGCAGCAGGTAGCTCAGGATGAGCCAGCCCAGGGCGACCATGCCGTGACTGTCCGCGTTCACCGCACCCATCCACAGCGCGCCGAAGCCCGCCGAAAGCTGGAGGATGCCCAGCGCGAACTTCACCGGGGCGCTCGGATCGCGACCGTGCGTGCCCAGCCAGCTCCAGAGCAGCGTGAAGGGAAGGCCGAACACCAGAATGAGCATGGGGTTGGCGGCCTGGAACACGCTGGCCTTGATCTCGGAGCCGCCCACGGCCAGCCCGGCCTTCGCGTTCGCCTCGCTGGCGCTGAAGCTGACGAAGCCCGCCTCGGCCGGCGCACCCGGGATGGTCGCGGCCGCGGTCCGGGCCTTCTCGGCACGGTCGATGTCCTCGAGCGTCCAGGTGCGCCCGGCCACGTCGTGACCGAGGAATTCCTGGGTGACCGCCACATTCTCGTATCGCTGTCCCGCTTCCACCGGAGTGCTGCCCAGCACGCGGCTCACGTTGCGATCGGTGAAGTTGTTCACGCTGCTGCCCGCCTGCTCGAAGAACGCCCAGAACAGCATGCTGAAGAAGCAGAGCACCACCACCACGATCAGTCGGTCGCGCTCCACGCGGTCCGACTTCAGTGCCCCCCACAGGATGGAACCGAACGCCAGGATGCCCACCGCGTTGAGCAGCCAGGTGGCCATCTCGGTCCTGCTGGTGAGCACGGCAAGCAGCGGCACCGCGACCAGCGTGGCGGCCACCACGAGCAGCAGCGGTCCCTTGCCCAGGCTTCCCGGGGCCCGCCCGACCTGTGCCGGCACGCCCCCCTCGGAGAGTCGGATGAAGCTGACCAGGCCCGCGGCCAGCAGGGCCAGCGCCACCGGCGCGTTGAGTGCCAGTTGCAGCGTGTCGTCGCGTGCGCCCCAGAGCATGGTGGCCAGCAGGCCGGCCACCGCCATGAGGATCAGGCCCCTTGCCACGCCCGCGGGTGCGACGAAGGTAGCCAGGCCCGTGAGCATGCCCACCGTGGCCAGGCCGAAACCGTAGTGGAAGCCGTAGGTCTCGCCGATGTAGCCGCACACCAGCGGAGCCAGCGCCGCGCCCAGGTTGATCCCCATGTAGAAGAGCGTGAATCCCGCGTCGCGCTTCATGCTACCCGGGGCATAGAGAGCGCCGACCATGGTGCTGATGTTGGGCTTGAAGAAGCCGTTGCCGCAGATGAGCAGGCCCAGGGCGCCGAAGAACGCCCATTCCTTTTCCACCGTCAGGAGCAGGTGGCCCGCCGCCATGAGCAGTCCGCCCCAGATCACGCTCAGGCGGGCACCCAGGAACCGGTCGCTGATCATTCCTCCGAGATAGGGCGTGGCATAGACCAGCGCGCCGTAGGCCCCGTACACCGCGTAGGCCCTCGCGTCATCGGCCTTCAGGAAGCCCTTGGTCATGTAGAAGACCAGCAGGGCCCGCATGCCGTAGAAGGAGAATCGCTCCCACATCTCGGCGAAGAACAGCAGGAAGAGACCCGAAGGATGCCGCTCCGACGCCTGGGGGGACGCGTTCAGGATGCTCATGCGGCGGAACATAGCGGACGATTCCGCTTCGTGGACAATGCCCGCATGGAGCATGACCGCCTCATTCCGCTTCGCCGGCCGCCCCGCCTGCTGGTGGAGCCAGGCCGATGGGTGCCCCCGGGCGCGGATCTGGCCGAGGTCGATCGCCAGTTCGATGCGGCACGTCAGGCCAATCCGCGTCTGCATGATGGCGCGATCTGGCATGTGCTGTCCCACTCGCGCGATGGCCACGGTGGCATCACGCTGCATCTCATGGAGAGCGCCTACCGCTTCCAGGCGGTGGCTCGGCGCACCCATCCGGATCGGCCCGGACCCGCTCGCCCGCTCGGGGTGAAGTGCCTGGCGCGGACGGACCGAGGGTGGCTCATGGGACGGCGCTCGGCGCGGAGCCTGACCTACGGAGGGCTCTGGGAATTTCTTGGCGGCGGCTCGCTGCAGGCGGGCGAGGCACCAGCCGTGGCCGCGGCGCGCGAACTCCGCGAGGAGGCCGGCGTCGCTCCGGTCGGGTCGCCGATCGCCGTGGCGATGCTCTTCGACGCCCGCGTGGGCACCTGGGACATCGTGCACCGAGTGGAGGTCGCCGGTGTCATGGTCGGGGACCCCGCAAGCTGGGAGCACGAGGAAGTGGTGGAGGAGCCCGATCCGGCGGCGCGCCAGCCGGCCTCGCACGCCACCACGCTCCTCCGACCTCTCACGCTGTCGCGTTGACGGCGATCAGCGGTCGCCAAGCGCGACCGGCTCGTTCACCGGCCGTGCCACCCACTTCACCTGACCCAGCGCATTCGTCACCGCCTGGCTGGCCGCGCGCCGCAGGGTGCGGGACTGCGCGTCGTCCATCTGCGCGGTCACCGTGCCCAGCATTTCGGCCGGGCTGAGCAGGTCGACGAAGCCCTTCGTGCGGGCCACGAGCGAGAGGTTGCTGCCGGTCAGCAGCAGCCCCATCGAGCCGTCCTCGGGCTTGCCGCGGGGCCACGCGAATCCTCCGCCCCCGTACACGCCCACCTCGCCTTCCGCGAAGACCACCAGACGAATCGAGATGTTGGTGGTGGTGGGTTCAAGCGGCGTCAGGCCCGGCTTGGGATCCCAGAGCAGCTGGATGTTCACCACCTGCCCGCTCAACTTGCCACCCGCCGCCAGCTGGTCCGCCGGGATGTCGCTGCTGTAGAAGCTGACCTGCGCCGGCTCGATCATGTACCAGGCCTCGGCGGGCGCGGTGCTCACCTTGACCGGGTTGTCGGCCAGACCCGAGGTGGTCAGTTCGGTGGAAGTCCAGGGCCACTGCACGCTGTAGCACGCGGCGAGGGCCAGCAGCACCAGCAGCGACACGGTCCGGGCGGCACCGCTCATGCAGCCACTCCCACGCCATCGCTCAGGTGCGGTCCGGGCGTGCCCAGCGCCGCGAAGCAGTCCCGCTCCACCACCTCGCGGAGTGCGCCTGTGGGAATGCGAGGACCCTGCACCGGAGCGCAAGCGTTCACCCGCAGCACGGTCTCCGCCGCCTCGGCGGGCATGGCGAACGGGAAGGCGCTGCCCAGCAGCACGCGATCGAGCACGCCCAGGGCCCACGCGTCGCGCAACGACCCGTAGAGTCGCCACGGGGTCGGGATCAGCGAACTCGTCTCGGTGAAGAGGTTGGGATGCCTGCTCAGCATGGCCAGGCATTCGTCGATCCATGGCCAGCCGAAACCGCCGATGAGGATCCGCAGTCTCGGGAAGGCGCGGGCCGGTTCGTCCCACACGCTGGGCCGCGCGAACTCCAGCGGCCCGGTGCTCAGCTTGGTGCCCAGCGGGGCGGCGATGACCGGAAGGCTGCGTCGTTCGCACTCAGCCCACAGATCCATGGCATGGGGGTGCGTGGGGTGGACGGCCTGGGCTGCCGGCGCGACGCACACCCCGCGAAGGCCCAGGGCAATCGCCACGTGCAGGTCCTCGGACCAGTTGGGTGCCAGCGGGTCGATGCCCGCGAAACCCGCCAGTCGGATGCCATCCCGCGCCACGGCATCGGCCACTTCCCTGGCGTCCACGTGGATCCGCATCACGTCCGACCGGATGCCGCAGACGATGGCCGCGGTCATGGGGCGCACGGCCTCCGCAAGCTGATCGAAACTGCCGTCGAGCCGGGCCCATGGCCCTCCCGAGTCGGCCGCGAAGCGACCGGAGAGCGCGGGCCCCAGCCGCTGCGGGTGGTTCCATGCGTAGGTCAGCGCGTCGAACGGCACGGTTCGATCATACGGAAGCTCGCCGGGCGGTCACGAGTGCGCAGGTGCCCATGGTCATGTGGATCACCCGGGGATCGTGGAAACCCGCACGGACGGCCTCGGCCGCGATGCCCTGACCACCCACGAACGTGTCCACGCTCCGGGGCAGGTAGTGGTAGGCGCCACTGCGGTCCCGCGCGATCCACGTGGCCGTCCAGGGCATGATCCGCTCGGTGTACAGGCGATGGAACCATCGTGCGGGTGCGAAGGCGGGCTGATCGAACTCGAGCACGGCGAGGACGCCACCCGGCCGGAGCACCCGACGGAACTCGCCCATGGCGGCGGCCACGTCACCCACGTTGCGAAGTCCGAACGCGATGGTGACCGCGTCGAACGCGCGCTTGGGCTGGTCCAGGTCGGTCGCATCGCCATGCAGGAAGGATGGAGCGCAGGTGCCTCGCCGCCAGGCCCGCCGCTGGGCCTTGTGCCGTGCCAGGTCGAGCATGCGGGGCGTGTAGTCCACGCCGGTCACCAGGGCACCCGACTCGGCGAAGGCCTCGCTGAGATCTCCGGTGCCGCACGCGACGTCCAGCACGCGGGTCCCTCGCAGGTCCCGCCGCCCGAGTCTTCGGGCCACCTCACGCACCGTCCGGCGTCGCCACCACTGGTCGAGGCCGAAGCTGTGCAGCCGGTTGTTCAGGTCGTACGCGTGG
>JBILWQ010000128.1:0-5925 GCA_044369805.1 Phycisphaerales bacterium | reverse complement strand
ATCTGCGACCCCAAGAGCTACCTGTACCTGAACGGCACCACGATCGACTTCAAGGACGAGATCATGGGCCGCGGCTTCGTGTTCAACAACCCGAACGCCACCACCACCTGTGGCTGCGGCAGCAGCTTCAGCGCCTGAGTCGGGCATTTGCGCTGGCGCATCAGGCCCGCGCGGTCGGGGGTTCCGTGATCACGGCGCTTCAGGAGACCGCCCTGACCTGGAGCAATTCCTGGGGATCAGGCATGGAAGCGACCGGCCAGCCGAAGAGGTGGCCCTGGAAGTAGCGGCAGCCATCGGAGCTCAGTTGCGCCAGCTGGGCCGTGGTCTCGACGCCCTCCGCGATGACGCGCAGCCGCGTGGCATGGCACATGGCCAGAATGGCCCGAACGATCGCTGCATCCTTGGGGTGGTCCATGATGCGGCGAACGTAGTTCTGGTCGATCTTCACCTCGCGCACCGGCAGTTCCTGGAGAAGCACGAAGGGCGAGCTGCCTGATCCGAAGTCGTCCAGCGAGAACTCGATGCCATGCGCGATCAGCGCATTCATGCGATGCACGGTGGCATGCATGTCCTGGACCACGGTGCGTTCGGTGATCTCCAGCCGGAGTTCCGAGCCGTGGGCACCCGTGCGCGCCAGCGTCTCGAGCACACGCTCCACGAAGTCGGGCCGTGTGAACTCCGGAGGGCTCAGGTTGACCGCGATCCGGAACCCCTCGGGAACCCGGCCGCGCCATCGTGTCGCCTGTTCGCACGCCAGCTGGAGCGTCCAGCCTCCGAGCGTGTGAATGAAACCGGACTCCTCCGCCACCCGGATGAACTCGACGGGGGAGATGGGCTTGCGGTCTGGATCGGTCCAGCGAAGCAGAGCCTCGGCACCGACCAGCTGTCCGGTCTCGTCCACCTGGGCCTGGTAGTGCACCTTCAGGGCGCCATCGGCGAAAGCGGTTCGCAGCCTGGTCTCCAGCGCCGATCGGGAGTCGACCCGCTCCTGCATGGAGGGCACGAAGAGACGGACGATGTTCTTGCCATCCTGCTTGGCCTGGTAGAGCGCCACGTCGGCGGCCCTCAGCATGCTGTCGGCGCTCGGATCACCCGAGCCGCTCAGGACCGCGCCGATGCTGACGCTGTGATGCACCGTGCCCACCGAGAGCACGTAGGGCTGGTCCATGGCGTTGAGGATCTTGGCCGCCACGCGCTGAGCCGTGGCCCGGGCCCGCTGCGGATCCGTGCCCAGTTGCTCGAGCAGCACCACGAACTCGTCGCCGCCCAGTCGGGCGACGGTGTCGTAGGGACGCACCATGTCGCGGAGCCTGCAGGCGAGCGCCTTGAGCAGTTGGTCGCCTGCGGCGTGGCCATGGGTGTCGTTGAGCCACTTGAAGCGGTCGATGTCCAGCATGAGCAGGGCGGCCACCTGGCCCGTGCGGGGCCGCGCCAGCAGCGACTGCTGAAGCCGGTCGACCAGCAGTCGGCGATTGGGAAGCTCGGTCAGGGCGTCGTAGAACGCCAGCTGGTGGATGTGCTCCTCGTACCGCTTGCGATCGGTCAGGTCGAAGATCGTGCCGGCCATGCGGAGTGGACGGCCATCCTCGGCGCGGAGAATCGTCCCTCGAATGAGCACGGGAATGCTGGATCCGTCATCGCGCAGCAGGCGCACCTCGATCTCGATGGCGCGCTCCGGACTGACGAAGGCCCGCTGCAGTTCCTGCTCGAAGCGGTCCCGGTCCTCCGCATGCACCCGCTCATGCCAGAAGCCCTTGCGGGTGATGGCCGCTGCACCCTGCATGCCCACCATCTCCATCCATCGCAGGGACAGGAAGCAGTTGTCCTGCGCGATGTCCCAGTCCCACCAGCCGTCGTTCGTGCCCCGCAGCACCAGTTCCAGCTGCTCCTTCGAGGCCTCGAGCGCGCGTCGATCGATGCTGTTGTCGATGTGCGCTGCGCACTTCTCCGCAAGGACCGCCAGCATCTGCAGCGACTCCTCGCTCAAGGTCACGGTCATGGCATCCACGCCCACGGTGTTGGCCGCCAGGATCACGGCGGTGGCCTTGCCTTCCCTGCCCACGCACCGACACGCGAGTGCCGTCCGGAGATCAAGCCCCGGCAAAAGGGGTGCGCCATCGAGGGGCAGCCGGACCGCCCGGCCTTCAGCGGGCAGTCGCGCCGCCAGTCCATGGCCGAGGGTGCTCCACGAGGTGTCCTGTCGATCCGTGCCGAAGATCGCGAAGGCCCTCCGGGCGATGGCATCGACCGGAGGCAGGATCCAGACCGCCCCCACGGCCACGTCGAGCACATCAACGACCGCCTCGGCGAAGATCTCGGCCACGGGCCGACGATCGATCCGGTCCAGCAGATGGTTCGAGAGCTGATTCAGGCGCATCAACTGGGCCACCTGGCGGTCGAGTCGGGCCCGCGTGGTGATCAGTTCCTGCTGCAGCAGGTTGTAGGCGGCCACCGAAGGCGCCGGCTCGGGACCGTCGCGGGCCTCAGGCATGACCTGGGCCACTGCGGTAGAGGGCCGCCAGAGCCGTGGTGTAGTTGTGGTACGCGTTGCGGCCTCCGAGCCGTGCGTACTCGCCGAAGCCGTACATGCCGAACCACGGTGGCACCACGCCATCCCGGGCGAAGGGCTGCTGCATCCGATGCACCAGTTCCTCCTTCATCACGCGATTGAAGAGCCTGCGGCCGCGGGCCAGGCAGTCCGCCTGGAAAACGGCCACGGGGCACCGCCCCGGCTGGCGACCGGTCATGGCCTTCATCATGCGATCCATGTCGTTGAAGATGAGTTCCTCGTCCCGCTGGGTGAGCCACAGTCGGCAGCCCGGTCTGGCGTCGGTGGCGTAGATGATCTCGCCCTGCTCCGTGTGATGCGTGACCACGCGAAGGATGTGCGGGTTGCCGTACTCCGTGGCCAGCGGGTCGGGAAGGGCCTCGGCCAGGGCACCGATGGGAATGGTTTCGCCCTCCATGGCGGTGGCCGGAAGGCCCAGCCGCTCCAGGAAGGCCGGCCAGGCAGGCTTGCCATCGAGCTCGATGATGCGGTTGCCCTTCGCTGCGGTGATCGTCATGGGGTCGCCCGAGGCCACGAAGCCGTGCGTGGCCTGGGTCTCGACCTCGAGCGTGGGATCCCAGATCCCCACGGCGAAGGCGGCATGCTGATGGCGCCGTCCATCGATGGCCTGGAACGTGGCCACGCCCTGCATCTGGTCCGATGACGTGGCACCGAAGATGACCACATCGGGTCCCAGCACGGACTCGATGCCGGCGATGAGCGCGTCATTGGCGATGTCGATGCCCGAGGCCAGCAGGTACATCATGCGAACCGGTTGGGGAGCCTTCTGCAGTTGCCTGGCCAGCTCGGCGCCCTTGTCGAATGAGGTGTGTCCGAAGAGCCCATCGACCTGGGCCACGGTGAAGCCCTCGCCCCGGACGGTCATGACCGCGATGTCGTGGATGGATTCTCCCGGTCCCTCGCGGCCCACCACGCCAGCGCAGGACGCGGCCAGCACCCGGGCGCCGGGCCGCTCGGCCTGGGCCACGGCCGAGAGCGCCACCAGGTCGTGTCCCACCGCCGCGTTGATGAGCACCAGGTCGCAGGTGGCGGCGGAGGAACCACAGGACAACTCCAGGGCCTCGAGCATGGCCCGCCGCGGGTTCACTGCACGAATGTTTGCAGAATTGAATTCAAGCATGGCGATCTTCGAGTGTCTGTTTCCCATCGGGGTTCAAGAAATTGAAGAGGTGGAAATCCCGAATTCGAGCCGAATCTACCCAAATCATGACCTTCAGGTCCGGAAAGTGCGCAAAACCATGCTAGGAATGGCTTTGTGACGAGAGTTTCAGGCCGGAGATCCCTGGTCCATTCTGGAACCCGGGTGGACCTCATGACCCGCATGGGTCTGGCGACCGAGGCTGGGTTGGGGCATGCTCGAAAGCATGCCTTTCGCTCGTTCGATCCGTCGTTCGCTTCTGCTGACCGCCATGTGGCTCGGAGCCTGCGCCAGCCCGCAAGGGACTGAGTCCCTCCAACGTGATGCCAGGGGCCAGCCGCTGCCTCCTGTCGCCAGGCAGGAGGCGTTCGTGGTCAAGAGCCCTCACGGGGATCGGGTGGACGAGTACTACTGGCTTCGGGACGATCACCCTGAGCGCAAGCGGGCGGACGTGATGGCCTACCTGCAGGCCGAGCAGGCCTACACCGAGGCCATGCTTGAGCGGTTGAAACCGCTGCAGGCCACGCTTCTGAAGGAGATCCGGGGACGGATCCAGGAGGATGACGGCACCGCGCCCCAGCATGATCGGGGCTGGTGGTACTGGGTCTCGTACAAGCCAGGGCAGGAGCATCCGGTATGGATGCGACGCCAGGGCGGCCCGTCCGGCCCCGAGAAGGGCGCAGCGGAGGAGATCATGCTGGACGGCAACGAGCTCGCGTCGGGGCACGGCTACTTTCGTGTGAGCACGGTCGCCGTGAGTCCGGATGGCCGACTGCTCGCATGGACGCAGGACACGCAAGGGCGGCGTGGACATGAACTGCTGGTGAAGGACCTGCGGAGCAGAAGGATCATCGATCGCGTTCCCGGCGCCCTGGAATCGGTGGTGTGGGCCAACGACGGTCGGAGCCTGTTCTACCTTCGGCAGGATCCGGTGCTGCTGCAGAGCGGACCGGTCTGTCGGCATGTGCTGGGCACGCCGGCCTCGCAGGACGCGGTGGTCTTCGACGAGCCGGACAAGACGCTCTTCACCAGCATCGATGCGTCGGTCTCGCGCGCGTACCTGCTGATCCGCACCGAGGGCTTCGACGAGAACGCCCTGCGCGTGGTTCCACTGGATGACCCCACGCAGTCGCCTCGGGTGGCGCTCGCCATGGAGAAGGGGGTTCGGCAGTACGCGGACCATCTTGATGGCCGCTGGGTGATCCGCACCAACCGGAACGCCAGGAACTTCCGTCTGGCCCTGGCCACGGAGGCCTCGCTGAGCGAGCCGGCGAAGTGGCAGGACAGGGTGCCGCACCGTGCCGAAGCCGCCATCGATGGCTTCGCCTTGCTCCGCGGAGGCATCGCCGTGGCGGAGCGCTCCGAGGCGACGCCCCGGGTGCGCGTGCTGCCGTGGGAGGGCGGCGACGGCCGCGTGCTGCCGGTGCCTCAGGCGGCCTCGACCACGCGCCTGGGTGACAATCCCGATCCCGCCAATCCCTTCGTGCGCATCGGCTTTACCAGCATGGTCACGCCGGCCACCGTGATCGACGTGGACCTGGCCAGCGGCGTGCAGACCGTGCGCAAGGTGCAGCCCGTGATCGGATACGACGCATCCAAGTACCAGACGGAGCGGATCCTGGCGCCAAGCCGCGATGGCCGCACGATTCCAGTCACGGTCGCCTGGCGAAAGGACGCATGGAAGCGTGACGGCACCCGGCCGCTCCTGATCGAGGGCTACGGTGCGTACGGATTCCCGAGCGATCCAGCCTTCGACATGGCCGGAGTGTCGCTGCTCGACCGCGGTTTCGCCGTGGCCACCGCACACGTGCGCGGCGGCGCCGACCTGGGGCAGGACTGGTACGAGGATGGCCGACTGCTGCACAAGAAGAACACCTTCAACGACTTCGTGGACGCCACCGACTTCCTGGTCCGCGACAGGTGGGCGGATCCGGGACGCGTCTTCGCCTCGGGCGGATCCGCGGGTGGCCTGCTCATGGGTGCGGTGGCCAACATGGCGGGCAACCGCTATCGAGGCCTGGGCGTGCACGTGCCCTTCGTGGACGCGCTGACCACCATGCTCGATCCCTCCATTCCGCTCACCACCAACGAGTGGACGCAGTGGGGCAACCCGATCGAGTCGAAGGAGGCCTACGAGTACATCCTCTCCTACTCGCCCTACGACAACCTGCAGGCAAGGGACTACCCGGCCATGCTGGTCACCACCGGCGTGTGGGAC
>JBILWQ010000156.1:0-5070 GCA_044369805.1 Phycisphaerales bacterium | reverse complement strand
TGCACGGCTGCCGGGGGGCGACCCACGGCATTGAAGGAATGGCACGGAGCGTGACTTCTCCCACTGACCATGACATGCCCGCGCCCGCGGCCGACGGATCAGCCCGCGCACGAATCCCCGAACGCCAGCAGCAGCATGGCCAGATCCCCCGCGGTCACATCGCCATCACGATCCAGATCGGCAGCCGACCCGGCGGACCCGAAATGGAGCAACATGGCGCCGATGTCGCCCGCATCCACGGTGCCTGAGCCGTCTAGGTCGGCCAGCGGCCTGCACGCCTCGGCAAGGGCAGCGTTGTAGAAGGCCCACTGACTCGGCCCCATCGCAGGGAGCAGGTCACTGGCCGAGTGCCCGATGCCGGGCACCACCGTCAGCGTGTGCGGAATGCCCAGCGAGGTCAGGAAGGCGTCAAACGCCTGGTTCATGGGCACCAGCGTGTCGAGCGAGCCGATCGCCTGACGCACCACCGTGCCACGGCCGATCGCGGCCGGCGCGTGGGTGGCAGCCACCGTCTTGGGGTGCTGCAGGGTGTAGTAGGCCGGATCGCTGTCCCACACCTTCTCGTAGAGGGCGGCCCGCTGGGCGGGCGGAATGTCACTGCCCAGCGGCGCTTCCATGAAGTCATCCTGCAGCGGGCCCGCACCCAGCAAGGAAAGACCCGCGAACAGGTCGGTGCGACGGAAGCCGAGCCGGCCCGTGCCCTGCCCACCCATGCTGAAACCCTCCAGGATGCGGTGCCGCCCCCCAAGCGTGCGGTAGCTGGCATCGACAAGGGGCAGCAGGTCGTCGAGCACCACGCTCTCCATGGGTACCAGCCCGCTCCTGGAGTTGCACCACATGCTGTCCGGCATGCCGTTGGGGAAGAGCACGATCATGGGCGGAATCGCGCCCTGCGCCATGGCGGTGCCGAAGTAGGTGGACAGCCACGGAATGCCGAGCGTTCCGTCCCCCGACCCGTGCAGCCAGATCAGCAGCGGAAATCGCCTTGCAGGCTGGGTGGCGTACTCGGGCGGCAGCCACACATGGAAACTCACCGTGGTCCCGGCCGCGGCGCTCGTGAACGTGCGGTACTCGACGCCCGGGGCATTCACGGACGAAGTGACCCACTGCGCTCGGGCTGGGGCAACCAGCGCCACGACGGCGGCGACAGCCAGGCCTTGAACGAGCGGACGGATCGTCATCGGCGGCTCCAACGTGACCATGGCGCGGCCGATTGCCAGAACCAACCTGGAATTTCAGCCCCATTCCCGGATTTCCGGGCCTCGCTTCAGCCTGGTCCGACCGACCAGAGCCACTGACAACCCGAGGATCCGCCAAGGACTTCCTTCAGCAGTGCCTGACCCGAGGCTCCACGGGTGACGGGCACGCCGATCAAGCCCGAGGCCCCCCGCGCAGGCCCCGGCAACCGCACCCGCTCCACCGGAACGCCCAGCGCTCTTGCCCCGTGCTCGGTCGCCATGGCCAGCAGCGTCCCTGGCTCCACGCCGTCGCGCCTCCAAAGCCATCGCATCTCGTCGAGCACCGAGATGTCGGGTGCCTCGCCAAGCACGATCGCACTGTCGGTGCCGAGCGCCACAGGCACGCCCGCGGCAAGAAGCTCGCGGTAGCGATGCGGCTCATGACCCGGATTGGGGTGGCGGAAGTAGGCACTCGCGCGCGGGCAGTACACGGGCACGCAGCCGTTGGGCTCGGCACCGTCGCGCACCAGCGTGAATACATCCTCATCGGAGAGGTAGTTCATGTGCACAAGCGCCGCCCCGGTTCCACGCACAAGCGGATGCACGCGCTCCACGGGCCGCTTCCCCCAGCCCCGCAGCTCGGGTGTCCAGATGCCGAAGGATCTCAGGAATTCCACGAAGGGCCCCGTGCCGTCGCGGACGAACTGCAGTTCCTCGATCGCCTCGGACAGGTGCGTGACCAGGGGCAGGCCCATGGCCGCAGCCGCCGCGTAGACCGCGTCGTCGCATGAATAGGGCGCGTGCGGGCTCACGCCCAGACGGATGCCACCCGCATGCAGCGCGACATGATCGCGAAGTTCGCGCAACTGGGCCAATCCGCGATCGGCACTGCGACCGATGCCGAACACCTCGACATAGGCGATGCCCTGCAGGCCCTCGGGGGCCGCGGCTTCCCGCAGGGCCTGCACCGCGGCCAGACCGTAGGCCCCCGCAATGTCGCCGATGAACCCGGTTCCACCCCTGACCGAGCGACGGACGCCCTCGCGCACCGATGCGGACAGCCGGTCCGCATCGGTCGGGCGTCTCACTCGGACCGCATCGATCCAGTCGGCGAAGTTCCCGTTGAAGGAGAGGGCTCCCACCGAGGTGAGGTCGAGGTGCGCATGAGCGTTCACCAGCGGCGGCATCGCCACGTGGTCATCCAGTTCGACCACCGGACCATCCACCCGGCCCACGGACTCCGGGGTGTCCACCACCAGCGGACCCGACCGGTCGAACACCGCCACGGCTGGCGCGATCACGCGGTCCGCATCGGCCGCCGCGGCCAGGCTAACGGCCACGCGGCCGCCAGGGCTGCGTGACACCAGGGACCGCAGGTCAGGAACGACTTGGGTTGACATGCTCCGAGGAGCCTAGCGTGGCTGCCTTCACCCGCTCTGCCGCACGCTTCAATCCCTTGAGCATGCCTGCGAAGACGATGCCGTGCAGGGGCAGCACCGAGTACCAGTAGAGAATTCCGGCAAGCCCTCGCGGCTTGAAACGCGCGGTCAGACCGAGCGTGCTTCCATGGCCACGCGGCCTCACCGAGACCTCAAGCGTGGCATCCCCTGGCAGCCGCATCTCGGCGCGGAGCGTGAAGCCTCGGCCCGGCTGGACGTCGATGACCCGCCAGAAGTCCAGCGCATCGCCCACTTCAAGGTCATGGCCATCCCTGCGACCGCGGCGCAGCCCCGGTCCTCCCACCAGCTTGTCCAGCAGTCCGCGCAGCCGCCAGAGCCAGTTGCCCCCGTACCAGCCGGTGTCGCCACCGATCGCCGCCGCCGTGGCGTACACCTCCTTGGGCGAGGCATCCACGGCCCGCTCGCGGTGGTCGGTGAAGGTGGTGCCTCCAGCCCAGTCGGGGTCACCGGGAATCACGCCTGCATCGCTCCAGGCCGTCTCCACCTCGTCCTCCTCACGACGCCCCAGCGCCGCATCGATCGCCTCGCGCATGGTCAGAAGGTGCTGGGGCATCAGCCTGACCGCCTCGTCGTTCCGGCAGACGGTCCGGTTGCGAAGACCCTCGGCCAGCGGCCGGGCGATCGTGTGCGGCACCGGCGTGACCAGGTGGATCCAGAGCGAACTCAGCCGCGGCGTGAGCACCGGTACCGGCAGCACGATGCGCCTCGGCAGGCCTCGGGCATCCGCCATGATGCGCATCAGGTCCAGGTAGGAGATCACCTCGGGTCCGCCGATGTCCAGCGTGCGACCCGCGGTGGCCTGCACATCCAGGCACGCCACCAGGTCATGCAGCACGTTTCGGACCGCGATGGGCTGCGACAGCGTGCTCACCCACCGCGGGGTGATCATGATGGGCAGGTGCTCAACCAGGTAACGCAGGATCTCGAAGCTGGCCGAGCCCGAGCCGATGATCATGGCCGCCCGGAACACCGTCACGGGAACGCCCGAGGACTGCAGCGCACCCTCGACCTCGCGCCGCGAGGTGAGATGCCGACTCAGGTGCGGGCCCATCTCGCCCAGGCCGCCGAGGTAGATGATGCGGCCGACGCCCGATCGGCGCGTTGCCTCGGCAAAGCAGCGCGCCAGCGCAAGGTCGGCCTGCTGGTAGGCCGGTCCATGCACGATCATGGAGTGCACCAGGTAGAACGCCGCCTCCGCGCCTCGCATGGCCTCGGCCACGGCTTCCGTGTCGTGCAGGTCCACCTTGTGCACCGACACGGCGGGGTGCTGCCTCCATGAACGCGCACCCAGCTTGCGGGGCTCGCGCACCAGGCAGCGGACACCAAACCCGGCCTCCAGCAACCGCGGCACCAGTCGGCCCCCGATGTAGCCGGTGGCGCCGGTCACCACCACGGTCCGACAGGCGTGAGCGGCGTGCTGCATGAGCCCGATTTCGGCTCACGATCGGCGGGGATGCGGCCTGGGTCCCTCGAATCGGCGGATTCACGAGTCCAGTGATTTTCGCAAGTCCATTCCATGAATGGATTTGCGAGACACCAGGCAAACTCCAGCGTCGCAAGCACCTGCACAAAATCTTCCCGGAACCTGAATCCATGAAAACGCCGCGATCTAACCGATAACACGAGGGTCGTTTGGTCCCTCAAGTCCGGGTTGCGCCTGCGACCTGCGGTGGGTCACCTGCTCAGCCCCAATGGAGAAACGCTCGTGACGATCCTTGCAGACATGTCAACGACCATGAAGGCCCTGAATGCCGGCCTGTCCATGGAAGGGGTCACCATGTACCTCTTCTGGCTCTCGACCGTGGCCATGGGCGCCGGCGCCCTGTACTTCTGGTTGCAGCGGAAGACGGTGCAGACCCAGTACCAGACGGCCATGACGGTGGCCGGCATCATCTGTGCGGTGGCCTGCTTCCACTACTGGCGGATGAGCAACATCTATCTGGAGGGCGTTGCAAGCCTGTTCGCTGCCGATGGCACCCGTATCGCTGGCGCCACGATCAAGCAGTTCCCCACCGCGTACCGCTACATCGACTGGCTGATCACGGTCCCGCTGCTGGTCATGGAGTTCCCGCTGCTGCTCAACCTGGGCAAGAAGGGCGCGGAGCTGTTCAAGAACCTGGTCTTCTGGGCTCTCGTGATGCTGGTCACCGCCTGGGTGGCCGAGGAGAGCGCCACGGGCAGCCAGCAGTGGTGGACCTGGTACGTGGTCAGCTGCGGCGCCTGGCTCTACATCGTGTACACGCTGTTCACCAAGGTGAGCGAGGCGATGGCCTCGGCTCCGGCCGGCATTCAGGAGAGCCTGAAGGTCATGCGCCTGTTCGTGACCATCGGCTGGGTCATCTACCCGATCGGCTTCCTGATGGCTCTCGGTGGCAGCAACGGCGAGAGCTGGCGCGAGGTCTGCTACAACGTCGCCGACGTGATCAACAAGG
>JBILWQ010000295.1:0-2992 GCA_044369805.1 Phycisphaerales bacterium | reverse complement strand
GATCGCGCGGAAAGCTGCTCTGCTGGATGCTGCGGGCCGCCATGAGATCCCGCTCCATGCGCTCGCGAGCCACGCGATCCTCGATCAGGCGTCCGCGTCGCAGGGCCACCGCGGCCTGGGCGGCCAGGCCCGCGGCTAGCTGTTCATCCACCACTCGAAAGGGTCCGCCCTCGCGGTTGAGCACCTGCGCCACGCCCACCAGTCCGCCATCATGGTCGACCAGGGGAATGGCCAGGATGCTTCGCGTGCGGAAGCCGGTGCGGACGTCGACCTCGCGGTTGAAGCGGTCATCTTCGTAGGCATCGGGAATGTTGATGATCTGACGGCTCGTGGCCGCAGCGCCGGCAATGCCCCGCGTGGACGGGATGCGAATCGTGCCATCACGATCTCCAAGGCCGTGGGCGACCTGGGTGAAGAGCTCGTCGGTGGTGCCGTCGTACTCGAAGACCGTGGCCCGCTCCGCCGCCAGCAGGTCGCGCAGCGCATCGATCACCGTGGAGAGCACCTGCTCCAGATTGGCCGTCTCCGCCAGTCGCCTGGACACCGCCAGCAGCTTCGCCACCGCATCCGGCGGCAGGTCCCGCGTGTCCACCGGGTTGGGGACGGGCGGCGGGGGCATCGGTCAGGCCAGCGAACGTCCGCCGTAGACGGCGCCTTCGCCCAGATGGTCGGCGATGCGGAGCAGCTGGTTGTACTTGGCGTTGCGGTCGCTGCGGCATGGCGCGCCGGTCTTGATCTGGCCGCAGTTGGTCGCCACGGCGAGGTCGGCGATGGTGTCATCCTCGGTCTCGCCGCTGCGATGGCTCAGGATGGCTCGGTAGCCGGCGCGGTGGGCCATCTCGACGGCCTGAAGCGTCTCGGTGAGCGTGCCGATCTGGTTGACCTTGACCAGGATGGCGTTGCCGCACCTCTGAGCGATGCCCTTGGCCAGGAAGTGCGGGTTGGTGACGAAGAGATCGTCGCCGACCAGCTGCACGGAGCTGCCGAGCCGTTCGGTGAGGGCCTTCCAGCCTGCCCAGTCGTCCTCGGCGAGGCCATCCTCGATGCTCCGGATGGGCCACTTGCGGCACCACTTCGCCCAGAGGTCGATCATCTCGTCGCTGGAGAGGCAGCGGCCCGGGTCGCTCTTGAAGAGGCGATAGCCCTTCTTCTTCACCTTCCTGGCCTCGTTCGCCAGCTCGCTGGTGGCCGGATCCAGGCAGATGCGGATCTGCCGGCCCAGGTCGTAGCCCGCCTTCTCCACGGCCTCGGCGATCAGCTCGCACGCGTCCTCGTTGCGCTTCAGGTTGGGGGCGAAGCCGCCCTCGTCGCCCACGGCGGTGGAGAGGTGCAGCACGTCCTTGAGCGCGTGGTAGATCTCGGTGCCCGCGCGGAGCGCCTCCTCGAAGGTGTCGAAGCCGATCGGCTGGACCATGAACTCCTGGAAGTCCACGGTGTTGTCGGCATGCTTGCCGCCGTTGAGGATGTTCAGCATGGGTGCGGGCAGCACGTGGGCGTGCGCGCCGCCCAGGTACCGCCACAGGGGAAGCTGGCTTGCTCGGGCCGCCGCATGGGCGACCGCCATGCTCACGCCCAGCAGCGCGTTGGCGCCAAGCTTGCCCTTGTTGTCGGTGCCGTCCAGGTCCAGCATGAGGCGGTCGATCGCCTGCTGCTCACAGCCGTCCATGCCTCCCAGGGCCGGCCCGATGACCTCGTTCACGTTCCGCACGGCCCTCGACACGCCCTTGCCGCGCCACTTCCGCTTGTCGCCGTCCCGCAGCTCGACCGCCTCGTGCTCGCCCGTGCTGGCTCCGCTGGGCACGGCGGCACGGCCGGCGGCGCCTCCGGCCAGGACCACCTCGCATTCCAGGGTGGGGTTGCCGCGGCTGTCGAGAATCTGGCGGGCGTGAACGGAATCGATGGCGAAGTTCATGGGTGGGTTTCTCCGAGGGGGCCGAAGTGTACGGATCGCCTGTTCAGGCAGGGAAGTCCGGTTCGCGCCCCTCGAGCACCGCCATCACGTCCCGCACGACCCAGCTCATGCGGTCCATGGCCGTTCGCGTGCGGCTGGCCAGATGCGGAGCCAGGTGGGCGTTGGGCAGTCCCAGGAGCGGATTCGACGCGGTGAAGGGTTCAGGCTCGTGCACATCGAGCAGGGCCTGTGACCCTGGTCGAGCGCGCAGGAATTGGGCCAGAGCCGCGTGATCGAGCACGAAGCCTCGGCAGGTGTTGATGAGCAGGGCGTCGGGCCTCATGGATCCGATCAGCCCGGCATGGACACAGCCTCGATTGGAGGGCCTGCCATCGATATGAAGCGTGATCACGTCCGCGGTGCGGAAGAGCGTCTCCACGTCCACCGCCTCCGCGCCATGACGGTGATCGGAGGTGATCGCTCGAAGGTCGTTGAAGATCACCCGGAAGCCGATCGCAGCGGCGACCTGCGCCACGCGCGATCCGATCCGCCCGAGACCCAGGATGCCCAGGGTCAGTTCATCCATCTGCCGCAGGCCGTGCACCTCGGAACGGATCGCTTCCCAACGGGTTGCATCCACGGGCTTGTCCAGGAAGAGGCGGGGGCGTATCGCGTCGCAGAGCAGGCACAGCACGTACTCGACCACCGCCTGCGTGTTGGCATCCGGAGTGTGCACCACCCGCACCCCGCGCGCGTGGCATGCCGGAAGTTCGATGTTGTCCAGGCCCACGCCAGCCCTGCCGATGACCCGAAGGGCGGGCAGCCGGTCCAGCCATGCCGCGTCCACGCGAGTCAGGGTCCTCACGACCGCTCCGGAGACCGCCTGGGGATCCTGAAGGTCCGCAAGATCGGGCGACACCGCAAGGACCCTTGCGTGGCCTGCCAGCCACTCCAGGGCGGGCTGGGCCAGCGGTTCGGTGACGGCCACGACGGGCTTCATGCCGCGGAAACTAGCGTCCACGGCATCCCCGGGACATTCCCGGACCCGATTTCTTGCCCCGGGGACCCCGGATGACACATTTCCCCCATTGGCTCCCGTAA
>JBILWQ010000298.1:0-2932 GCA_044369805.1 Phycisphaerales bacterium | reverse complement strand
CGTGGGCGCCAAGGATCTGATCCCGTGCCCCGCCCTTGCACCTCATCCCTCGTGACGCTGCTGCTGGTGCTGCCCGCTTTCGCGGACACGGACGGTGGCCTCGCGGCGTTGAGGGCTCGTCTGGGGAGCTCGGCACCGACCGGTGCCGGCATCCAGGTGGTGCAGGTGGAGGCGCCGGAGTCCCCGGATGCGTATGCGCCGGACACCTCCGACCCGGAATTCGCGGGCAAGAGCATCACCAAGGTCAACGCGCCGGCGCTCAACAGTTGGCATGGGACGAACGTCGCCCGCTGGCTCTACGGCGGCTCGTCGGCCATGGCCTGGGGCATCTCCAGCGCGTGGGCCTACAACGTGAACAGCTGGATCAACACCAACCTGAAGGTGGGCGGGGGCACGTCGGCCCCCACGGCCCAGCCCGGCAGTTCGGTGCGCGTGATGAACCACTCGTGGATCGGTTCCTTCGGCGCGGGCAGCGAGACCTTCGACCGCGAGGCCCTGCGCCGGCTCGATTTCATGATGACCCGCGACGGTGTCCTGGGAGTCTGCGGGGAGAACAACGGCGCCGGCAGTGCTCGCCAACCCATGATGGGCGACACGTTCAACGGTCTCAGCGTGGGCCGCATGGACCTGCAGCATTCGGCGGGTGGAACGACCGCGACTGGCGACCATCCGGGCCGGATGAAGCCCGACATCATCGCGCCGGGCCAGTTCACCAGTTTCTCCACGCCGGTCGTCGGTTCGGCGGCAGTCGTGCTGTTCGAGACCATCGGCGGCTCGGCCTACAGCTCGCTCACGGCCTCGCAGAAGGTGCAGGTGGTCAAGGCCTGCCTGCTTGGGGGCGCCGAGCGCGACGAGAACTGGTCCAACGAGGCTCCGCAGGAGGGGGACAACCGCGGCACCACGAACAGGCCCATCGATCCGCTGCGGGGAAGCGGGTTGCTGAACGTGGATCGGTCGCACCGCATCCTGACTGCCACGCGCCTCAACGGGTCCGGCGGCGTGGCCACCGCCACACCGGCCACGGAGGCCTTCGGCTGGGGCACCGCGACCATCACCCCTTCGCAGAGGAGCTACTGGCGCTTCCGCGTGAACCAGCCCGCCTCCGCCTTCGACTTCACCATCAACTGGTCGCGCGGCGTTGCGAGCAACTTCGCCAGCTACACGTACGCCAACCTGAACCTGAGGCTGTTCAAGCTCGTCGACGGATCGACCCTGCAGCCGCTCGAGGGTGATGCGGGTCTGGAGTTCTTCTCGGGAGGCAACGTGTCGAGCACCTCGGTGGTGGACAACATCGAGACGTTGCACCTGGTGGGCCTGGAGCCCGGCGACTACGTGGTGGAACTCTCCCGCGCCGACACCAGCACCGTGGCGTTCACCGCCTACGCCTCCTGGGTCCTCGACGAGGCCGCCCTCGGTGCGGTGGACGGTGATCTTGATGGCAGCGGCACGGTGGATGCGGGAGACATCGGCACCATGCTGACGCTCTTTGGCACGGCGAATCCGAGGGCCGACCTGGACCACAGCGGCACGGTGGACTCGGGAGACATCGGCGAGTTGCTGCTGCTCTTCGGCTGACGAGCCCATGCCTGACACGCTCAGAGCGGTGGTGATCCTGGCTGCGGCGATCGCGCATGCCGCCCGGGCGGGTCTTCCGACCTTCGGGCCGCCCGAGCCGATCCCCCTCGGCGAATCCCGCTTTCCCACGCAGCCGGCGCTGGCGGACTTCGATGGCGATGGGCGGCTGGACCTGCTGGTCCCGGGCCGCAACACCGACGGCTCGGTTGCGCTCATTCGCGCGGTCGGATTCCCGGCCCCGGTGGTGGAGCACCTGGATGTCGGTGGGCAGACGGACTGGGCGGAGGCCGCCGACCTGGATGGCGATGGGCACCTTGATGCGGTGCTGGCGGTGCGGAACATCCGGGGGGGTGTCACGCTGCTGCGGAATCGGGGCGACGGTTCATTCGAGGCGCCGCAGTTCATCTGGACCGGACGGGAATGTCGGTGCGTGGCGGTGGGCGACGTGGACGGCGACGCGAGGCCCGACGTGGTCGCCTGCAACTCGCGGTCCGGCACGCTCCGCGTGCTCCGCAATCTGGGGCAGATGCGATTCGAGGCCGGACCTGAGGTGGGGGTGAACCGATGGAGCGTGGGATCGCCGGGCCAGAGCTGGGTGGCGATCCGACGGCTCGGCGGCGTGGCCATGGTGGCCGACATCGCGGTGGGCGGTGTTCGACTGAACGTGCGCAACGCCTCCGCCACGGGCTGGCTTCCCGAGAGGAGCTGGACCGTGCCCACCGTGCAGGGCACCGTGCCGGGGATCTCGTTCGGTGAACTGGCCGATCTTGACGGTGACGGGATCGAGGAGTGGATCTCCCAATCGCTCACGACCACGGGACTCAATCCGCTGCTGGTGTGGCGAGGCGAGCCAGGTGGCTGGCCGGGGCCCGTGCAATCGTGGAGCGGCCCCGCGCTCGGTCGCGGATTTCGTGCGGTGACCGTGGACCTGGACGACGATGGGGACAGGGACGTGCTGAGCCTCTCCGTGCTGGAGGGCCAGCTGGTGGCCTTCGAGAACATCTCCTCCCCAGGGCTGATCCAGTTGACGAGCGCTGTGCCGCTGCTTGAGGGATCCTTCCTGAGGCATGTGGTGGCCGGCGACGTGGATGGTGATGGACGCCGCGATCTGCTGGTCTGCGATTCGACCGAGGCGAGGCTGCTGCTGCTGAGAAACCTGGGTCCCTCGGGTGTTCCTTCCGCGCGCCACGCCGTGCGCGCGCGAATGGATGAGCCTTCGGAACTGGTCGATGCGCCCCGCGCGATGCGGCAACTGCTTGATCTGGGTCCCTCGCCACAGGTGGGCGGTGGGGCGTCGCGTTTGTGGCCTCGATCGGTGCCGTCGGTGTGCGGACCCGATGCGGGTCGATGCGATGAA
>JBILWQ010000127.1:0-5935 GCA_044369805.1 Phycisphaerales bacterium | reverse complement strand
CAGGACTTCCTGGGGCTGGGCCCCCAGGCCCGCATGAACGTGCCAGGTGTGGCCGAAGGCAACTGGAGCTGGCGCATGGAGCCCGGGGCCGTGCCCGCCGCTCTGGCCGGGCATCTGAAGGCCCTGGCCGCGGATTCCGGCCGTCTTGCAAACTGAGCGGTTTTGCGGGAAGTTTGAGGGCTATGCCCACGCCCGCCAAGCCCAGGAAGTCCCCGACCGCAGCGCCTGCTCCCAGTTCGCCGCCAGGTGGCATGGTCATGGCCGACGCCAAGGTGACCCGGCAGGTCCGACGTGATCTCGAACGGCTGACCCAGGACCTCTGGTGGAGCTGGAACGAGATCGCGCAGCGACCCTTCGCCGCGCTGCATCCGGCCGTGTGGGATTCGAGCAATCACGATCCACTGACCGTGCTGCGGTCGGTGGATGAGCCGGTGCTGGCGGCCCGATGCGCCGACGAGACCTTCCGTGACATGGTGCGTGCGGCGGTCGACGCCCGCAAGGCCTATCACGCCACGGTGCCCTGGTTCGAGCGGCAGGCGTTCCCGGCGTCGAAGGGCCTGCATGTGGCCTACTTCTGCAGCGAGTACGCCATCCACGAGAGCCTTCAGCAGTACTCGGGCGGTCTGGGCGTGCTGGCCGGCGATCACCTGAAGAGCGCAAGCGACCTCGGCCTTCCCTTCACGGCCGTGGGCCTGCTCTACCAGCAGGGCTACTACCTGCAGGAACTCCGGGCCGACGGGAGCACCCGCGTGATCGAGCCCACGTGGGACCCACGCGAGATGCCGCTCGAGGACACCGGCGTGGACATCCGCGTGCCGATCGGCGATCGCAAGGTTGACGTGCGTCTCTGGATCATGAAGGTGGGCCGTTGCCGGGCCGTGCTCATGGACACGGACCGCAAGGGCAACCGGCCGAAGGATCGTCGGCTGACCGAGGGCCTCTATCGCGGCGAGCCCGAACTCCGCATGCGTCAGCAGGTGCTGCTGGGGGTGGGCGGGGTCATGGCACTCAAGGCGCTGGGCATCAAGGCCACGGTCTTCCATCTGAACGAGGGGCATGCCGCGTTCGCCAGCGTGGCCCGCCTGGCCCAGCTGCGTCGCAAGGGCGAGTCGCTCGAGGATGCGCTGGCCGCCATCCGCCGCAGCACCGTGTTCACCACGCACACCCCGGTGCCCGCGGGCCATGACCGCTACGACGCGGACATGGTGGCCGACGCCCTGCAGAGCTGCTGGCGCGAGGCGGGGCTTGGCAGGCGCGCGTTCCTGGACATGGGCTCGGAGAGGCCCACGGACCCCAAGGCGCCCTTCTGCATGACCGTGCTGGCCCTGCGCACCGCCGAGCACGTGAACGGGGTGGCCGCGCTGCACGGCCGCGTGAGTCGGGAAATGTGGCAGCAGGTCTACGGTGTCTCGGACCCGGCGCTGGTGCCGATCGGCCACGTGACCAATGGCGTGCATGCCCGCACCTGGCTGGCACCCGAGGCCGAGGCATTCTGGAAGGCCAGCATCGGTCTGAATCTTGACGAGATCGAGAAGGGCAGGGACCCGTGGGCGGCCGCCGAGTCGGCACAGCCCGCCGCGTTCTGGGATCTGAGAAACCGCCTTCGGTCTCGTCTGGTGCACTTCGTGCGCGAGCGGGCCCCGCTCATCTTCCGCGAGCCCGAGCGGCTGCGGCGGCTCCTGCAGGATGCCGCCCGCCCGGTGCAGATCGTCTTCGCCGGCAAGGCCCACCCGCGTGACGGTGAGGGCCAGGCCTACGCGCAGCAGGTGCACCGCTGGGCCCGCGAGAACGGCTTCGAGGGCCGTGTGGCCCTGATCGAGGAGTACGACATGCACGTGGGCCGCATGCTGGTCAGCGGCTGTGACGTCTGGTTGAACAATCCCATGCGTCCGCATGAGGCCAGCGGCACCAGCGGCATGAAGCCGCCCATGCACGGCGGCGTGAACCTGAGCATCCTGGACGGTTGGTGGCCCGAGGGCTTCGATGGACGCAATGGCTGGGCCATCGGTGATGGCAGCGAGGGCACCGACCGCGAGCGCCAGGACGCCATCGACTCGGCCAGCCTCTACGAGCGGCTCGAGCGCGACGTGGTGCCCGAGTTCTGGGATCGCGACGCTTCGGGCCTTCCGCAGCGATGGATCGCTCGGGCCCTGCACAGCGTGGCCACGGTGCCGGGCCGCTTCAACACCCACCGCATGGTGGCCGAGTACCTGGAGAAGAGCTACCTGCCGGCGAACGGCGGCTGAGTCAGGCGGCGGTCGCTCGCGGATCCGTCAAGCGGGAAAAAGGAAAGGACCCCCGGCCGAAGCCGGGGGTCCATGGTCGCGAACCTGGTCCGCTTGTCCCGATCAGCAATCGCCGAACAGGACGAGCAGGTTGCCGATGTCGCCGGAGTCCACCGACCGGCTGCCATCGAGGTCTCCCTCGCACTCGCCGCAGGCGCTGCAGTCGCCGAAGAGGACCAGCAGCGATCCGATGTCGCCGGCATCAACCGAGCCCGAGCCATCAAGGTCTCCGGCACAGGGCAGCGGCAGGGCGTCATAGCTGGCGCCGTTCCAGTTGCCCACGTAACCGAACTGGTACGAGGTGGACCAGCCCGCCAGCCAGTTCTTGTTGGCGTCGGGGCTGAAGGCGCCGCGGTAGGTGACCGGGGTGAAGAAGCAGGTGCTCGGGGCCGCGTTCACCGCGGTCTCGGCAACGCCGCCTGAAACGGGACGGGGGTCAAGACCGAGCACCGGCTTGATGAGACCCGTGGTGAAGGACGACAGGGTCACCGTTCCACGGGTGATCCGGGTGATGGGCGAGGCCGCGGCGGTCACGTTGTTGTTGGCCGCGGCGCGAACGTTCACCGAGTCGGCCGTGGTGTAGGCGCTCGAGTGCACATTGTTCCAGAACACCGTGTCGGTGATCTGGTTCAGCTTTCCGCTGCTCTGGCCGGTGTACGCCATCGCCGGTGTGTAGGCGCCGGCGAAGGGGTTCACCGTCGAGAACACGTCCCAGTTCGTCGACCACCGGCTGGCGAAGCTCAGCGTCCCGTTGTAGCCGTAGCCGAAGCCTGATGAGGTCGAACCGCCGTTGTTGGCCTCGCCGTCACCGACATCGTTGCGGACGACCTCGCGGGGAACGTCCATGATGATGGAGTTGCCGATCTGCAGGTTCATGTTGTCGCGGTACTTGATGCCGTGCCGGCTGTTGCCGGCATCGGGCTGGCCGATCAGCGTGAGGTTGTACATGCTGACCGTGCCCACGGGCTGGGCATCGGCACGCTCGGCACCGTCCGCCTCGATCAGCGAGTCGCCCACGCCCGAACCGGCCGCGGCGTTCCGGGAGTAGCCGCCCACGATGAGGCCGAACTGGGCCTGGCCACGCCAGCCCTGATCCACGTCGATCGAGTCGTCGCCGATGTTCCAGATGCTGAAGTACTTCAGGTTCACCTTGCCACCCCAGATCTCGATGCCGTCATCGATGTTGTTCATGATCTCGATGTGGTCGATCTCGGTGCCCTGGCCCACGCCACCCAGGGAGATGCCGTTGAGCTCGACGCCACCCGAGGTCAGGATGAAGCCGCCGTAGCGGAAGTTGGTGTAGCGGAGCGAGCCGCTGTCGTCGTCATCCTGGCTGCCGCCGTAGAAACCGCGGGTATCGCCGCCCACGGTACCCGTCAGGCCTTCCATGAGCTGCACGTTGCTGCCGCTGGGCGAGGCGACGTTGCCCGCAGGAGCGTTGCCGCCGTACTTGCCGATGTAGCCCTTGCCGAGGATCGTGAGGTTGCCCCACTCGCCGGCACCCGCACGCCACACGCCCCGGGGGTTGGTCGGGGTCCACGTCAGGTAGTCGGCGTACGAGGTGAAGATGATCGGATCCGTCACGGTGCCCTGGCAGTCCAGCATGGCGCCACGGGTGATCACCAGGGCGCCGGGGTTGGCGCCAGCCACGCCTGGATCGCTGGCGATCACGGTACCGGCCTCGATGGTCACGGTGCAGCCGGGAAGGGCGTACACGGTGTTCTTGAGACGGTAGACGTTGTCGCGGGTCCAGCTCACCGAGCCGGTGAGGTCCGCGGAGACCGCGATCTCGGCAGCGAAGGCGCTCGTGGCCAGCAGGGCAGCGACGCACGGGACAAGGCACATGGATTTCATCGACATTTCTCCTGAAAGGAAGTTCGGAGCGGTGATACGCCCCGCGCCAAGGTGGGGCCTGCGCGGCGTGGGTACATCCCAACCGCACTCGCACTATGCCCCAAGTTCTTTCAGGCGATCCAAATGCCGAGTCAATGATCCGTGTGGAGATGGTTAAGGGCCGATTCAGGACCGAGGATCACTTGCGGCCCCTGGAGGCTCGCTCGACCTGCTCGAGATAGCGGGCGACATCCTCGCGAGGCTTGATGGCCTGCGCATCCCGGAGCAGGGGCAGGGCGTCACCAAATCGGCCCTGCGACACGTAGACCTGGGCCATCTTGACCTTCGCTCCGGCCGCGAAGGCGTCGATCCGGGCCGCACGCTCATAGAAGAGGATGGCCTGGTCGGGCCGGCCTCCGCGGTTGTGGTACTGACCCAGAAGCATGAGGGCCTCGCCGTCGAGGGGATCGAGCTCGATCACCTCCTCCAGCACCCGAGCCGTGGCCTCGTCCCCGGCACCACCGGCCATGGTGAGGCGGGCCTCCAGCTTGAGCAGCTTGCGCTTGTCTATTTCGCCGATCACGCCGCCGGCCGTGGACTTGACCGCGGAGACGAGCGCGCGGGCCTGATCGGTCCCGCCCCGCGAGGCCAGTCCCTCGGCGCTGCGGATGATGCGGGCGGGGGATTGCGCGGGATCCTTGGCGTACGCCCGCAGGTATGCCTGAAGGGCCAGGTCCGGGAGCGTTTCGGCCAGGTAGATGTCCCCGAGCGTGAACAGACTGTCGACCGAGGACTTGCCGATCGCGTCGAGCGCCTCCAGGTTCACCGCCGCCTTCTGCGGCTGCTTGAGGCCCAGGTAGGTGTGGGCCTGCAGCAGCCAGAAGTCGCTCTTCTCCGGGAACGTCTGGATGAGCACGTCGAGCAGACTGGCGGCATCCTCGTACTTGCCCTGCTTGAACACGGAGCGCGTCAGGCCGAGCCGCCACTCCACGTTCGCGGGCTGCAGCAGCAGCGCGTTGCGGTAGGCGGCCTCCGCAGGCTGGTAGTCCTGCTTCTGGGAGTGGCAGTAGCCCAGCAGGCCGTACGAGTACGCGTCGGCGCCGCCCAGCTCGATCATGCGGTTGAAGGCGTTGATGGCGTCGTCGAGCTGGCCCTTGCGCACGCAGATGAGCCCGATGCTCCGGTACGCACGGCGGAAGTTGGGATACTTCTCGGCGGCCTTTCGATAGTTGGCCAGCGCCTCGTCGGAGCGATCCTGCTGGTACTGGACGCCACCGAGGGTCAGGTCAAGCACCGCGGAGGTGTCCGGGCGGATGGAGTTCCGCAGCAGGGATTCCGCGGCCTTCAACTCGTCCGGCATGAGCATCCGGACCAGCTCGAGCAGGGCCATGTCGTCGGTGGAGATCCGGGGCTCCACCTCGGGGTTCACGCCAAAGCCCGCGACGAAGGACTTCTGGAAGACCGGATCATCCCACACGGCCCGAAGGTCCGCGGAGCCCACCTGCGTGGAAGGCGACGGCGGCTGTCCACGGGCGGCGGCCACCGCGTCGGCCGTCGCACGCGAGGCGGTCAGCGTGGCGGAGGCGGCGACGAGGCAGAGACACGCGAGCGAGCGGGGATGGGGCATGACGGACCTCACTTGGGGGTGAACCTGAAGGGGACGCGCATTCGGCAGGAGACCCGCTTGCCGGCGCGGATGGCGGGTTCGAACTTCCACTGTCGCACCGCCTCGAGTGCGGGCTTCTCGAATTCCGGATGCGAGGCCTTCTCGACGCGCGGGTTCGTGACCCGGCCGGTCTCATCGACCACGAAGATGA
>JBILWQ010000126.1:0-5962 GCA_044369805.1 Phycisphaerales bacterium | reverse complement strand
AGTCGGCGGACCTGCAGGGCCGCAGCGTGCCCAGGCAGGTGCAGCGCGGGCAGGAACTGGTGATCTAGCCGTCAGTCCACGAAGCGCAGATCGCGCACCTGGAAATCCGGAGCGAACCGTGGATTGCCGGAGGCTCGTGGCGCCCCCACGACCTCGAGCCTCCGCCCCGAGCGGAACTCGGCCAGTCTTCCGCCATCGCTCCACATGAGGAGGTTGCCGCCCCGCCCCGAGCCCGCGGTCTGCACCTGCACCTTCAGGTGCTTGCCGCCCTGCCCCATCACCGAGGCATTCCGCACGCGCAGGTCCGGACAGTGCAGCAGGGGAAGCGGGAAGCCCTTGCCGAAGGGCTGGAGCGACTCGAGCTCCCCCATCGACTGGAGCGCATCCTCGATGGGCAGCGACACATCCACGCGCAGCGGCTCCGGTCGCGGCTCCTGCGGCATGCGGCGCTTCACGGCCACCTCGAAGGCGTCGGCGAACGCACCGAACCGCTCGGGCCGCACCGAGCCTCCGGCGGCGGCCGCATGCCCGCCGAATCGCTCGAGCAGCGCGGCGCACTCGGCCAGGCAGGCATCGAGATCCACGCCCGGCACCGATCGCCCGGATCCCTTCCAGACCTCACCGTCGCCGCCGAAGACCAGGGCGGGCCGATGGAACCGCTCGGCCAGCCTTGCGGCAGCCAGTCCGATCAGGCCCGGATGCCACCCGGCGTCGCCCACCGCGATCGATCGACGGTCCGCCGCATCGAGGCCCGCGGAACGAACGCGTGCCTCGGCCTCGGCAGCCAGCGCATCGGCCCGCTCGCGGCGCTGCATGTTGAGCTGGTGCAGGCGAGGCGCCAGACGCTCGGCCTCCGCCGGATCATCCGTCTCCAGCACCTGCAGGGCCAGGGTGGCGTCATCCAGTCGCCCGGCCGCGTTGAGCATGGGGCCCAGCGTGAAGGCCAGCGTGCCCGCGTCGATGTCCCGGGCCTGCTTGCCAGCGGCCCGCATCATGGCGAGCACGCCGGGAATGGCGCCACCGCGCAGCCGGGGAATGGCCTGCGCCACCAGCACGCGATTCTCGTCGACCAGCGGCATGACATCGGGCACCAGGCCCAGCGCCGCCAGCGAGACGCCCACCTCCGCCATCCACCGCAGCATCGCGTCGGGTGGTCGGTCGCCGGCGCGCCGACGGATGAGCCGCTTCGCCACCTTCATGGCCACCACGCTGCCGGAGATGGCCTCGAAGGGACAGCCGCCAAGCGCCGGGTGCGCGATCGCGGCAGCCTCGGGCAGTTCCACCTGACCCTCGGCCCCGCGCCATGGGGCGTGGTGGTCGGTGATCACCAGTCCGAGACCGAGTTCCGCGGCTCGGCGGGCCTCGGGGAAGCTGCGGATGCCGCAGTCCACGGTGATGACGGCCTGCACGCCATCCCTGTGCAGCTCCTCCAAGGCCTGCGAGCTGAGGCCGTAGCCATCATCGATGCGGTGCGGGATGAACACGCGGGGCGCCGCACCGAAGAGCCGCATGACCCTCGCCATGATCGAGGCCGCGGTCAGACCGTCCGCGTCGTAGTCGCCATAGACCGCCACGCGAAGTCCCCGCTGGATCCAGTCATCGAGCACCCCGGCGACCGCATCCGCCCCGGGCAGGGTGGCCGGATCGTTCAGCAGCGCCAGTCTGGGCAGGGGGCCCGCGAAGAGTTCCCGCTCCCGCTTCGAGCCGATGCCGCGGCGCTGCAGGATGCGCTCCCGAAGCGAGCCCGTGGCCCCCGGCTCCGGCAACAGCCATTCGCGACTTCGCTCCATGGATCGACGAGCCTATCCACCCTCGCGTGCCACTCGCCCCCATGGCATACTTCCGGGCAGGAGTCCATCCACCATGAGCGACCGCTACCGCTGCATTCTCCTGTTCGGCGCCCCGGGTGCGGGCAAGGGCACTCAGGGCAAGATCCTCGGCCACATTCCAGGCTTCTTCCATCTGGCCTGCGGCGATGTCTTCCGGTCGCTCGACCTGACCAGCCCGCTCGGGAAGAAGTTCATGGAATACAGCAGCCGGGGCGAACTTGTGCCCGACGAGCTCACGGTGGAGATGTGGAAGCAGAACATGCACGCCCAGACGGTGCTGAGCCTGTTCAAGCCCGCCCAGGACCTGCTGATCCTGGACGGCATCCCGAGGACCACGGCCCAGGCGAAGGCCGTCGAGAAGTACCTCGACGTGCTCATGGTCCTGCACCTGGTCTGCCCGGACGAGCAGGAGATGATGCACCGCATGCGTCGCCGTGCCCTGAAGGAGAACCGGCTCGATGATGCCGACGAGAAGGTCATCCGACGCCGGTTCGAGGTCTATCACCGGGAGACGGCGCCCGTGCTGGGCTTCTATCCCAAGTCGATCGTGCACGAGGTTCCTGCCACCGGAAGCCCGGCCATGGTGCTCATGAAGGTGCTGGACATGGTGGCCCCCCTGCAGGACCACCACTTCCGAAATCCGCTCAACGCCTGAAAGTCAGTCGGACGCCGCCGGGGCGAGCGGGGCCGGTCCGGGCTGCACGGGCGGGCTGATCGCAGCGTCCGTGGGGCCCTCGCCGAAGTGATCCGCGGGCACCACCTCAACCACCGAACCACCGCCGAAGCGCCGACGCAGGGTCGCCACCTGGATCGCGCGGCGCATCACCACCTGATTGGGAACCTGCGGAAAACCGGCTCGCTGGCCCCGGTCCGCCCGCTCCAGCTCGTTGGCGTTGCCCAGCGGCACGCGAATCTCGATCTGACGCTCGATCACGCGGCCGTCCGGTCCCGGCAGCGGCTTGCCAACTGCATCGCGTTCGGTCCGGAGCACCTGCAGGCGGACCTCCTGACCCGGGGCCCGACCCTGCAGTTCGGTGGCCATGGCCTCGATGGAGTCGATCGGCACACCGTCGACCTGCTGCACCACATCGCCCGCCACCAGCACACGGTCGGCTGGAAGCCCCGGCACGGTGGCCTGCACCAGCACGCCGCTTCGGGGCGGGGCCATGTTGCCCATGCGGATCCCCAGTGCGCCTCGCGGACGGTCCACGATGCGTCGGCACGCGGCGTCAAGCAGACGCTCCCGCACCTCAAGGGAGCGAGGTTCACGCTCCAGGAGCGCCCAGAGCTCGGCATCCTGGATCGCCGGATCGAGCAGCGCGGCCGAAGCAGCCTCCCGACGATCGAACTCGGCCGAATCCAGATCGGCCGCCGCCCGGATCGCCGCCTCGCCCACGCGCACGCTCCGCAGCCGCTCCGGACGAAGCGCCTCGGTGAAGCCCCCGTCATCGATCGCCAGTCCCTCCACCTGCCGCATGCGCGGCACGCGGACGCGTGCCGGTTGCCCCTGGGCGGGAATCATGGGCTCGTTCTGGGCCGAGGCCGAGAGCGCGAGCATCAGCAGAGCGACGCCTGCAGCCGCCGCACCACGCCACCGGCGTGCTGATGGATCCACTGCGCCTTGCGTCGCACCAGTGCCAGCACGTCCAGACCGGGCAGGGATCCGAACAGCCCCCGCTGCGCGACCGGGATCGACACCTCGGCGATGCATGCCTCGATCATAAGCGGCGGCACCATCTCCACGATCGCCTCCAGCCCCGCGTCGCCATGCAGGCGATAGCCCTGCGTGAAGGCGTTCAGGCGGTTCTCGTTGAGCTCCGCCGGCCACGCGGCCACGGCGGTTCCATGGCCGCCGCGCGACGCGAACTGGAGCAGGCTGTTGGCGAAGTCGATCACGGCGGGCTCGAGCCGGGCCGCGTCGAAGTCGATGACGGCTCGCACATCGTCGCCCTCGAAGAGCACGTTGCCCGGGTGCAGGTCCCCGTGCACCACCTGCGCGCCGAGAGCCGCGAAGCCCAGATCCTCGACCTGCGCGCTGGCCTCGCGATAGAGGGTCCCGATCGCCTCGCACAGGCCGACGGCACTGCGCTCATCGATGGTGGGCGTCGCCGACCGCAGCGCCGCTGGCGCACGCCGCAGGGCCTCGAACACCGTCATGCTGCCGTGGAAACTGCCCGACCGCACCGGGCCATGCCAGGCCATGTGCACGCCCACCCTGTGCAGCCGTCCCAGCGCCTCGCCCGCCGCCATGGCCTGCTCCGGGGTGCGGGTCCAGCGATGCCCCGGCACGCGAGGGAAGAGCTCGTACACCGCGCCGGCAAGCACCTCGTGCGTGTGCCCCGATCGCGAGGTGATGGGGGCCGCCACCGGCACGCCAGCCGCCGCAGCGGCCTGCACGAAGGCGTGGGAGAAGGCGAGCCTTTCCTCGGTGGATCGCCCAGGTGCCCGGCGCTTCAGCACGAACGATCCCCGCGGCGTGGTCACGATCCACTTGGGACTGCTCCGGCTTCCACCAGCCAGCGGCTCGGTCCGCTCGATCGCCCCGATGTCCCAACGCTCAAGGGCGTCCAGGCCTTCGGCCGGGTCGATGCCCCGGACCTGCCCATCACTCCGCATTCGCGGCCTGTTCCTTGATCCGATCGATGGCGGTCTTCATCTCGACCACCCGGCGCGCGATCTCGAGATCGCTGGCCTTGCTGGCGATGGTGTTCGCCTCGCGCAGCATCTCCTGGCTGAGGAAGTCCAGCGTCCGGCCCAGGGGCTCGGCATTGGATGGGTCGAGCAGCGTGCGGAGGTGGGCCAGGTGCCCTCCGAGCCGCTCGATCTCCTCGGCAATGTCGGCACGCTCCGCGAAGGTGGCCACCTCCCGAAGCACGTCCTCCTCACGGGCGGAGATGCCGCTCTCGGCCAGCATGGTGCCCATCCGCGCCTTCAACCGCTCGCCATAGAGCCGGCTGACCTCGGGCGCGCGGGCGCGCACCTCCTGAAGCCTGGCCTCGATGACCTCGCCCAGCGACCGAAGCAGTTCGCCCAACGCACGACCCTCCTGCTCCCGCATGCGGAAGAGCGAGCCGCACGCCTCCTCGAGCAGCCGCTCGATCACCGGCTTGGCCGCCGCGGCGATGGCGGCGCCTCCGTCGTCGCTGACCACGCCCGGCAGACCCAGCAGCATGCCGGGGTCCACTCGGGTACCGGAGGCGCCCGCGACCTGCTGCAACTGCTGCAGATAGGCCTGAAGGGCCTGGACATTGATGCGACCGGCGCTTCTCGCCGTGCCGTCGCCCAGGCGCACGGTGAGCGACACGCTTCCGCGCTGGATTCGGCGGGCCAGCCACGCCTCGAGTTCGCCCTCGAGAGCGCTCATGGAATCTGGAAGGCGCACCGTGGCCTTGAACGAGCGGTTGTTGACCGATCGCAGCTCGACCGCGATGTGCATGCCCTCGTGTTCACACGAGGCCGCACCGTGACCGGTCATGCTGCGGATCATGCGATGGGCTCAAAGACCCGGCGAAGCAGGCGCGGGGTTCGCGGGCGCGGGTGCGGGTGCAGACGCGGGCGCGGGTGCAGGTGCGGGTGCAGGAGGCGCCGCAGGAGCCGGTGCGGCCACAGGCGCCGCCGCAGGTGCCTCAGCCGAGGGAGCTGGAGCGGTATTCGCCGGAACCACCGGCTTCTCCTCGGGCACGGGGAGCGTCGGCGCCGGCGCCTCACCTGCCGACGCTGGAGCCTCACCGGACCGCGGTGCCGGCTCCCAGACGTTCAGCCCGATCGCCAGCAGCAGGTAGACCGCGAACACGCCCACCGTGGCCACGGTGAGTGCATCGCCGGTTCGACCGCCGAAGGCCGTGTCGGTGCCACCGCCGCCACCGAAGGCGCTGGCCAGGCCTCCGCCCTGCGGACGCTGGACCAGGATGACGAGCACCAGCACCACGCTGATGACGATGAAGAGGATGGTCAGGAGGATGAAGGGCGTGCTCATGGGGTCTCCAGTGTCATCCGCGACGGCCCCGGAAGGCCGTGGCCGCGCTCTCCAGGATGGAGGCGAAGTCGGCTGCCTTCAGGCTGGCACCACCCACGAGCGCCCCCTCGATCTCGAGGTGGGCGAAGAGGCTTGGCGCGTTGGCGGCATTCACGGA
>JBILWQ010000125.1:0-6035 GCA_044369805.1 Phycisphaerales bacterium | reverse complement strand
TCGTCGCAGGCAGTCGATGAACACCAGCAGCTCGACCAGGCTGTCGTTGACCGGGTCGCACGTGCTGAGCACCACGAAGCAGTCGCGTCCGCGCACGTCCTCGTCGAGCTTGACCAGCAGCTCGCCGTCGGGGAAGACCTTGGTCTCGGCCTGTCCGAGCGGCAGGTCCAGGTGGCGGGACATGGCGGTGGCCAGCGTGCGTCCGGTGCGGCCGGCGAAGATCTTCAGCTGGTCCTGGTCGGTGGCGGTCATGCGCGGCTCCGTTCGGGGCTGGCGTGGCCGAGGCGGCGACGCAGGATGGCGTCGACCTCGGCGAGCTGCTCGGGCGTGTTCACGCTGAGCACGTCCTCGGGGGGCACCGCATCCACCACCTCCACGCGCTTGCCGTCCTTCAGCAGCAGCTCGAAGACATCGGTGATGTAGTACTCGCCGCTGGCGTTCTGGTTGGTGACGCGGGTGAGCGCGTCGAACAGGTCATGCGTGCGGAAGAGGTAGTAGCTGGGGTTGATCTCGCGGATGGCGAGCTGGGCCTCGGTCGCGTCCTTCTGCTCCACGATGCGCTGGAAGCGGCCCGCGGCATCCCGCTGGATTCGGCCGTAGCCGGTCGCGTCGGGCACCACGCTGGTGGCCAGACTGGCCGCTGCGCCCGCGTCCAGGTGCCGCTGCAGCAGTGTGCGCAGCGTCTGGGCGCGGATCAGCGGACCATCGCCACAGAGCACGAAGCAGTGCTCGCCCAGCAGGCCGCGCTCGAGCAGAGGCCGGGCCTGGTCGACCGCGTGTCCGGTGCCCAGCTGAGGCTGCTGCATGACGAAGTGGCAGCGGGGGGTGTCCTGCTCGAAGGCGCCGCGGACCAGGTCGGCCATGTGGCCCACCACCAGCACCACCTCGCGTGCCCCCGCCTCGCGCGAGGCGCGGACCACCCACTTCACCATGGGCTCGTCAGCCGCCGGATGCATGACCTTGGGCAGGTCGCTTCTCATGCGGGTGCCCTTGCCGGCGGCCAGCACGATCGATCCGAGAGTGGGTTGGTTCGGAATGGAGCTCATGGGGCATGGTGCGCCCCCGCGAGACATCGTGCCGCCGGAAACTGGCCCGCCTTGATTCGAACAAGGACTAAGAGGACCAAAACCTCCTGTGCTACCGTTACACCACGGGCCAGACGAGCCCGATCGTAGCCATCGGCGGCGATTCGTTCGCGGGGTTGTGTGCGGGGAAGTGGCTCCAGGGGTTCGCCAGGACCTGCGGAACGCCGGCGTATGCCGGTTGTCGCGGTCGAGGGACCATCCCTGCGCCGCGGCTGTCTTCGAGGCCGGAGCACCCGTCAGCCGCGACGGCGTGCCCCGTGCGGAGCCGACCTTCCCGCAGGAAGGGCGTCACCGACGGCCCGAGTCCCGGAGCATAGCGGAACCCCGGGGCATGGCTCAACCCCGTTTCGGGTGCAGAATGGGGCCATGCCCCCTGAGGTGGACCTTTCCCCGGCCGGACTGCTGACGGCCTACGCCCATGGGGCCTTTCCCATGGCGGACAGCCGGGACGGCTCGATCCGCCTCTTCACCTGCGACCCGCGCTGCGTGATCCCGCTCGAGGGCTTTCGCCTGCCCGCGGCCACGCTCCGCGCCATCCGTCGGAGCGACTTCGTCATCCGGACCGACACCGACTTCGAGCGATGCATGCGCCACTGTGCGGCCCGGCCGCGCGGCGACTCGGGTTCCTGGATCAGCGAGGAGCTGGTGCAGGCCTACGTGCGGCTGCATCGAGCGGGGCACGCGCACAGCGTGGAGGCCTGGCGCGGCCAGGAGATGGTGGGGGGCCTGTACGGCGTCTCGCTGGGCGGAGCCTTCTTCGGCGAGAGCATGTTCGTTCGTCCGCAGGCGGGTGGCACGAACTCGAGCAAGGCGTGCCTGGCCTGGCTGGTCTCGCGGTTGCGCGAGCGCGGCTTCACGATGCTCGACAGTCAGTACGCCAACGCGCACATCCTGTCCCTGGGCGCCGTCGAGATCCCGGTCGAGGAGTACCTGGAGCGGCTCGAGACGGCGCTCGAGGTGGAGACGACGTTCTAGTCGCGGCTGAGTCCGAGCGCCCCGAGATCGAGCTCGCTTCCGGCGGCGTCCACTCGCTCATAGCCGCGGGCCCGCAGCGCCATGACCAGTTCACGCAGGTCACCCGGAACCGGCGCCGTGAAGGACATCGGTCTCGGGTCGATCGGGTGTTCGAAGGCGAGCCGGGCCGCGTGCAGCGCCTGCCGCTCGATCACTGGCCGGTCCGGCTCGCCTGGAAGGCCCAGGTCGTCCGCACGCAGGTGCTTTCCGTCGTACAGGTCGTCGCCCGCTAGCGACCAGCCCAGATGGCTCATGTGCACGCGGATCTGGTGCGTGCGACCGGTCAGCAGCTCCAGTTCCACCAGTGCGAAGCCCTCGTAGCGCTCGCGCACCCGGAAGATGGTCTGGCTGGGCTTGCCCGTCTCGTCCCACCGCACCGCATACATCTCGCGGATGGTTGGATGCTTGCCCAGGGGCAGGTCCACGCGATCCGTGTCCGGTTCGGGCCGGCCATGCACCACCGCCAGGTATCGCTTCGACACGGTGCGCTTCTCGAACTGCTTCGCCAGCCGCCAGTGCGCCGTGTCCCCCTTGGCCGCCACCATGACGCCCGTGGTCCACTTGTCCAGGCGGTGCACCACCCCGGGGCGGGCGAACTCCTTGCCCACGCCGCTGAGCGAGCCACCGCTCACGTGCCGGAATCGCCAGGCCAGCGCGTTGACCAGCGTGCCTCGCTTGTGGCTGCGGGCCGGATGAACGATGAGCCCGGCCTGCTTGTTGACCACGATGAGGTGCTCGTCCTCGAAGAGCACCTCGAGCGGGATCTCGTCTGGCGGGATGTGCTCCGAAGGCGGCGGGGGAAGCACCGCGATGACGTGGTCGCCCTTGCGGAGCTTGGTGCTGGCCTTGGCCACGCGGCCATTCACCGTGACGGCGCTCTCGTCGATGAGTCGCTGGATCTGCGTGCGACTGAGCGTGGGGGCGCGGTCGACCAGGTAGCGGTCGAGACGCTTGGCCAGATCGTGCTGCAGCGTGAAGTCCAGCGTGAGCGGCGTCTCGTCGTCGCCCTCGGGCTCGCCTGTGGGAAGCGGCTGGTCGCCCCCCTCGGTCACTTGGGCTGCGAGGCCGGGGCCGAGGCTGGCGCCGCGCCGGATCCGAGCAGGTTCAGGTCGAGCGCCGTGGCGTCGCCCGTGGTGGTCGCCGGAGCGGTTTCCGTGGGAAGGTTCAAGGTCGGGGCGGCCGGCTTGGGGGGCAGGTTGGTCCGCTTCAGGATGCCCGGCAGCGTGGCGACCCGGTCCTCGGCGATCTTGGCGAGCGCGGGATAGGTCTCGCGGGTCGCGTCCTGGGCGGCCTTCAGCTGAGCCTCGGCAGCCACCGCATCACCACGGCTCTCGGCCACCGCGGCGCGACCAAAGTGCGCGCTGGCCAGCAGCAGGGTCTGCGAGGGGGCGCGGCGGTCGACGCCCTCGGCAGCCCGCTGGTAGAGGCGGTCGGCTTCTTCAAGGAACTGCGTCCGGAGTTCGGGGGTGAGCGTGGTGTCGCCTTCGGCAGGCTGCCAATCCGGACGCTTGCCGGCCCGCACGGCCTCGAGGTAGCGATCCGCGGCCTGCAGGTTGGCGAGGACGGCGATCGCATCGTGCCCACCATGGGCGGTGGCGATGTCGACGAGGGCCTGGGGCGTCTCCGCCCCGGCCAGGGCGGTCCACGCCTCGTTGCGGCCTGCCTCGCGCTTCTGGCTCCACCAGTTCCAGCCCAGCACGCCGCAGAGCACCAGCAGCACGCCAAGCAGCCAGTTCGGGCCCTGCTCCTTCAGCCAGAACAGGAAGTCGCTGTTCAGCCGGCTCTCGGTCAGGGTGCCTTGCTGGATGTCCTTGAGACGCTTGTCCATGGGGGGAACAGTGTAGCGGGCGAGCCCCGCGTTTCCCTATGCTGGCCGGATGCCCGGACTGATCGCCGTGGACCTGGACGGCACGCTGCTCGATGGTCGCGGAGCCGTGAGTCCCGCCAACCGTCGTGCGGTGGATCGCCTGCGGGAAGCGGGATGGACCGTGCTGCCCGCCACCGGCCGGAGTTGGCGCGAGAGCCGGCGTTCGCTCGAGGCGATCGGGCATGATGGCGTGGCCGTCACGGCCGGCGGCAGCGTGCTGAGTGATGGGCGTTCGGGCGAGACGCTCGACCGGCTCACCCTGGAGGCCAGCCTGGTGCACGAACTGGCTGCGGCGCTGATCGACCATGGCCTGGTGGCGCACCTCCTCCGGGATCATCATGTGGTGGAGCACGACTACTGCCTGATCGGCACGGGACACCTGGATACGGCGACGGTGTGGTGGCTGGAGCACCACGCGGTGCCGGTGCGACGGGTGGATTCCATGGAGGCCTCCCGTGAGGTGGGTCATGATCACGTGCTTCGCGTGGGGGCGATCGACCGGGCCGACCGGCTGGAGCCGGTGTGCCTGACCATGCGGCAACGCTTCGGTGACCGCGCAGCCATCCAGGCGTGGAGCGCGGTGACCGCGGAGCAGGCGGTGGGCAGCCGCACGCACCTGCTGGAGATCTACGCGCTCGAGAGCGACAAGTGGACCATGATCGAGCGGGTGCGGGCCGCCAGGGGGATGGCCGCCGATCGCGTGGTCGCGGTCGGTGACGGCCTGAACGACCTTCGCATGATCCAGAAAGCCGCCGTGGGGGTGGCCATGGCGAACGCCGATGCCCGCCTCCTTGAGCATGCCGACCATGTCGCGCCCCACCACGCCGACGACGGCTTCGCGCAGGCGGTGGATCGTCTGCTCGACGGCTCGATTCCGCTCCCGTGGCGGAGCGCGGGAGCATGAGCCTGGTGGAGGCGCATGACGGGGGTCCGTGGCGTCCAGCGCTGGCCCGAGGCGATGGCCACGCCCTCTGCACCGCCTTCGACGCGACGCTCAAGGGGGTGCTGGAGTCGGAACTGGCGGTGCAGCAGGTGCTGGCGCCGCGCCGGCCACCGCTGGAGGGCCTGTTCCGCACTCTCGCCGACGAGCGGAGCGTGGAGGTTCTGGAGCGACATGGCGTCCGACTGGTCCAGGTGGTCGATGCGGCGAGAGGCGTCTCGCTGGCGCTTCGCGGCGCCGCCATGGGACGGCGAAGCCTGGTCGCGGTGCCCAACGACCAGCTCGATGCCGCCGCGGCCTCCGCGTGGCGCGACGGCCGTGGGGTGGCCCACGGGCAGGGGCGCGTGGTCATGCTGCTCGAGGACAATCCCTATCTGGTGCCCGGCAGTTGTCCCGTGCAGGCGGTGCGGTCGATGGGCATTCCCTGTCTGTCTCCGGATGACCTGGAGGGGCTCCGCAACGCGGTCATCGATGCCTTCCGCATGGCCGAAGCCAGCGGCACCACGGTGGCGATCGCGGCCCACGTCAGTCTGCTCCGCTCGCTGGACACGCTCGCGATGCGTCCGAACCGAGTGCTCGAACGCGTCGATGCGGCGCTCGAGATGCGCCGGGACCGGCGGGGCGTGGGGATTCCAGAAGGCGCCGATGCGCTCACGGTCGCGCGGCGTCTGGAGTTGAACCGGCTGGGAAGCCTTCCATCGCCCGGCGAACTGGAGCCCTGGGGCGTGCTGGCGGTGGGCCCCTGTGCCCTGGCAGCCCGACACCTGCTTCACGAACTTGGCCTGGCTGGACGGGTGCCCATGCTCTCCGTGGGTCTGGCCCACCCCCTGGATGAGGCATCCGTGGTTCGCCTGCTGGGTCGCTGCGCGAACGTGGTCGTGCTGGAGCCCCGCCCGGGAAGCGTGGCGGATTCGGTGCTCAAGGTGGCCGAGGCCGGACGCCGCGGCGGCGAGCGGCTGGCCAGCCTCTGGTGGGATGACCTGCCTTCGGACGGCGAGGACGCGCCTCGCCTCGAGATCAACGACGGCACCCGACCGAGCATCCTGGCCCGGAAGATCGTGCACCTGCTCGCGACGGTGAGGCCCGGACAGAGCATCGAGCGACGACTGGCCCGGCTTGATCCGCGTCT
>JBILWQ010000226.1:0-3842 GCA_044369805.1 Phycisphaerales bacterium | reverse complement strand
ACATCGGTTTCCGCGAGGACATCCGCCGGATCCTCGGCAGCATGAAGCAGCACCCGCAGACGGTGTTCGTGAGCGCCACCATCAGCCCCGAGATCGAGAAGCTCGCGCGCAGCTACATGCGCGATGCCGAGAAGATCGTGACCACCGAGAAGAGCCTCACGGTGAGCCAGGTCGACCAGAGCTATCTGGGCGTGGAGCACTGGGACAAGCGCCGACTGCTGCACCACCTGCTCACGCACGAGACGCCGGGGCTCACGGTGGTGTTCTGCCGCACCAAGCGCACCGTCGACGACGTGGCGGAATACCTGCAGAAGAAGAACATCAACGCCCACCCGATCCATGGCGACATGTACCAGCGCGCCCGCGACAAGGTCATGGAGAAGCTGCGCGGCGGCTCGCTGAGCGTGCTGGTGGCCAGCGACCTGGCGGCACGGGGCCTGGACGTGGACGACATCAGCCACGTGATCAACTACGACGTGCCCGAGGACCCCGAGGTCTACGTTCACCGCATCGGCCGCACCGCCCGCGCGGGCCGCCGCGGCGTGGCGTGGACCTTCGTCTGCCCTGACCAGGGCGAGCTGCTCACCAACGTGGAGCTGCTCACGAACGTGGAGATTCCGCGCAAGGAGTACGCCGACTTCACGCCTGGCCCGGTGCCCAGCGAGGTGCAGGCACGGCGTGAGCTCGAGGCGAAGCGCAAGGTCGAGCTCGAGCACTCGCGCAACCGCTTCGAGACAGCGGCGCCCGTGCCCGCCGAGGCCGACCCGACCAAGTTCCCGGGCGGTGTGGTGCCCACCGGCCTGCCGCCCAAGCGGCTCGGCGGTCGCGCGCCCACGCGCCGCCGCTGAGAGCCGATGGACGCGGCGATCCGGATCCATCCCGAGGTGCAGGAAGCGCTGCGGTCCGGCCGCCCGGTCGTGGCGCTCGAGACGGCGGTGCTCACGCACGGCCTGCCCAGGACAGCGATCCCCGACCTCGCCTCGATCGCTGGCGACGCGTGGGACGTCTCGCTTCCAGCCAACGTGGCCCTCGCCCGTGCCATGGAGCGTGTGGTGCGTGCCGCTGGCGCCGTGCCGGCCACCATGGCGGTGGTGGATGGAACCCTTCGCGCCGGGCTGGAAACCGCCGAGGTGGAGCGACTTGGCACGGCGGAGGATGTCCGCAAGCTGAGCACGCGGGACCTGGGTCCCTGCGTGGCGGACCGGGCCAGCGGCGGACTCACCGTGGCCGCCACGCTGGCTGCCGCCGAAGCCGCGGGCATCCGCAGCTTCGCCACCGGTGGCATCGGCGGCGTGCATCGCGGCTGGACCTCGCGTCCGGACGTGAGCGCTGACCTGCCCGCGCTGGCGAATTCGCGCGTGGTGGTGACCTGCGCTGGCGCCAAGAGCATTCTCGATCTGCCGGCCACGCTCGAGTGGCTCGACACGCTGGGCGTGCCGGTGATCGGCGTGGGCACGCGTCACTTCCCCTGCTTCACCTGTCCACCGGACCCCTCGCTCCCGGTGAGCGCGTTCGCCCGGGATGCCCGCGCCGCGGCCGCTGCCGCGCACGCGCACTGGGCCCTGGGCCAGCGCACCGCCGTGCTGGCCGTGCAGCCCTGCCCCGCCTCGCACGCCATGGACCGCGCCGATTTCGACCGGGCCGTGCAGCAGGCGGAGCGCAAGGCATCCGATCAGGGCATCCGGGGGCAGGCCGTGACCCCCTTCCTGCTGGGACAACTGGCCTCGCTCACGCAGGGCCGATCGCTTCGGGCGAACGTGGCCCTGCTGCTTCACAACGCCCGCACGGCCGCGGAAATCGCCGGGGCCCTGCTTGACTTGACCCGGGGTTCCTGATTCACTTGTCGCGTCGGGTTCCCGCCCGACGCCTGAAAAGCATGCCCTGGAGATCGGGCCCACCGAGGTCCGTCGGCAATTGGTCCATGGATGGGCCATCCAGCGTGCGGCAGGCCGTGGGAAAGAAACGCATGAACACCCTGACAGGGATCCTGGAGTTGCCCCAGGGGGGCGGCGACGGACGGCTTCGACAGTTCACCGACGGTCTCGTGGAGACCCCGGACGACCCCTACGTGCCCACCGAACTGGTGGCGAAGTTCCAGTTGCGCCCCGGTCAGGAGGTCACGGCGGTCATCGAGGACCGCCAGGCACCCAACCGCCCGAGCGGCATCAAGCGTGTCGCCATCGACGTGCAGGCGATCGAGGGGCTCACGCCCGCCGACTACGCCGGACGCAAGGTCTTCGCCGAACTCACAGCGCTCGACCCCGCACCCCGCATGGATCTGGAGCACCGCGGCTGCCCGCCCGCCTGCCGCCTGATCGACCTCTTCTGTCCCATCGGGTACGGCACGCGCGGCCTGATCGTGGCGCCGCCCAAGGCGGGCAAGACCATCCTGCTGCAGAACCTGGCCTTCGGCATCAAGCACAACCACCCGTCGGTGGAACTGATCGCGCTGCTCATCGACGAGCGGCCCGAGGAAGTGACCGACTTCAAGCGGAACGTGCCTGCGCACGTGCTGGCCAGCAGCAACGACCAGGACGTGGAACGGCACACGGCGCTGGGCATCCTGGCCATCGAGCGCGCCAAGCGCATGGTCGAGGCGGGCAAGGACGTGGTGGTGCTGCTCGACTCGCTCACCCGGCTCGGCCGCGCCTTCAACAACAACCGCCGGTTCGCCAGCGGTGGCCGCACCATGAGCGGCGGCCTGGACAACCGCGCCCTCGAGGTCCCCAAGCAGCTCTTCGGCGCCGCCCGACGCTGCGAGGAGGGCGGCTCCCTCACCATCATCGCGACGTGCCTGGTGGACACGGGAAGCCGCGCCGACCAGATCATCTTCGAGGAGTTCAAGGGCACCGGCAACATGGAACTGATCCTGGACCGCACGATCAGCGAGAAGCGCATCTTCCCGGCCATCAACCTGGCCGCCAGCGGCACCCGCAAGGAACACCTGATGCTGGGCGAGAAGGAGCTGAAAACCGTCACCGCCCTGCGTCGCCGGCTGCTCAGTCTGCCGCCGCACGTGCAGGTGGAGCAGCTGCTCGCGGCCCTGAAGCGCTACGCCACGAACGAGAGCATGGTGGGCGGTCCGCAGGCGGCCGCCGCCGGCTGACCGCGGGCGGGGCTCGCGGGTCGGAGGCGGCTCCGTTACCCTCGCCGCATGGCTGAATCCAATGCGCTCAACGGCATCCGCGCAGGCATCTTCGTCGCCACGGCGGTGGTGCTGGCGCTTGCCGTCACCTTCGTGCTGATGAAGGTGAACCCCTTCGAGTCCCGGAACCGCTTCGCCATCGACTTCACCACGGCCGATGGCGTGGCCGGACTCAACAGGGGCAGCGACGTGCGCGTGGGCGGCGTGGTCGCTGGCCGGGTGCTCGAGCTGGAACCCATCATCGACGAGAAGATCCAGCGCCTCGACGGGATCCGCGTGCACATCGAGCTCAACGCCGAGGTGCCGCTCTACTGGGCCGCGGACAACCCGGAGCGGGCCAGGGTGGTTCGCGTGCCCAGCCTGCTCGGCAACACGGCTTCGGTCAACTTCATCAGCGTGGGCAATCCCCCCTGCCCCCCGCTGGAGCCGGGCGGCGCCATGCGGGCCATCGAGGGCACCGGCATGCTCGCATCGCTGGTTGGCCCCGAGAACTCGGAGAAGGTGCGGCAGACGCTCTCGGATGTGGCCGAGATCGTGCACCTGGCGCGAACGCAACTGCCCGAGGACTACCGCACCAAGGTGGTCCCCATGCTGGACAACCTGAACAACATGATCGCTTCGCTGAACAGGGACTACGGCACGTGGCGAGAGCCCATCGGGCGGACCATCGAGGGCGCCGCAGAAGCGGTGGACCAGG
>JBILWQ010000124.1:0-6091 GCA_044369805.1 Phycisphaerales bacterium | reverse complement strand
ACAGTGCCACAGAGAACGAACCGCCGAACGGCCCGCAAGGGTGCGTGGCAAGGGTGAAAAGGTGCGGTAAGAGCGCACCGCTCCGCCGGCGACGGCGGGGGCACGGAAAACCCCACCGCGTGCAAGCGCAAGCAGCCCTGCCGGGAAACCGGCGCCCGTGGTCCGCGGGTCTGGGGCGGGTCGCGTGCTTCGAGGCCGTCGGCAACGGCGGCCCAGAGAGACATGGTCACCACCGGCCTCGGCCGGCACAGGATCCGGCTTATTTCCACGATCAGCGGCGGCGGGTCCTTCGGGGCCCGCCGTGCCGTTTGGGGGGGGCACTTTGTCGTGGCTGAGGGCCAAAATCAATGGTTTTCCCTTGAACTTTGCCTCGATCCCGCGACAATCGTGGCTTGTCATCGCCCCGAGGCCGAGCACGGAAGGTCCGTGGGCCCAAGGCGGAGCAGGATGCCCAATGACACGCATCACGGAGACCGCATGAGCGCCCCCAAGACCAGCAGCCTTCAGGCCTACTCGCTTCTCGTGTACCGCAAGGCGGTGCACCCGGAATTCTTCCAGATCGAGGCTCGCACGCGCCTGGAGCACCCGCAGTACGAGTTCGAGGGCTGGATCTTCAAGGGGGGGCACGCGGGTCGCTTCCAGTTCGGCGAACTCTGCGTGTGCGAAGTGGTCCTCGAGGGTGGACAGAACCTTCCCGAGAAGGGCCTTGTCACCACCATGCCGTGTGCCGGCGAGCGCGAGTTCGACGAGAAGTTCGGCGAGAACCTGAACTACGTCATGACGCTGCAGACCGAGACGCTCAGCGAGCACCTCTACACCGGCACGTACCGCGAGATGCTGGCCCACGGCCGCGATCGCGGATGCATCATGACCCAGTGGAACGACGATCAGGGACGGCCCAACCTGTCCCTGCTGGACATCCAGCGCTATCTCAACGCCGTGCACGTGCAGGGGTACCACCTGCGGAGCGATTGCGGCATGGTGCTGCGGACCCAGTCCATGTTCGAGATGAGCGACCCCAAGAAGGCGAAGCCGTCGCGCGGCTGAGCCTGGGTTGCTCGATCAACGCGTCGGCGAACTCGCAGGCCTGGCCACCTCGGCCCTCTGGGTCGTCTCCAGCCTCTCCTTCACCGCGGCCGTGCGCCACATCGGCGCCACGCGGCTGAATCTGCTGCGCACTGCCGCCGCGGCGGTCATCCTGACCTCGCTGCACGTGCTCGCCACCGGGTCCATGCTGCCCTGGGGCCGCGCTGACGCGCCGGTCTGGCTCGTCGCCAGCGGCATCGTGGGGCTGACCATCGGCGACCAGTTCCTGTTCAGTGCCTATGTCCACATGGGGCCGCGATTCGTTGCGCTGCTCATGACGCTGGCGCCCAGCATGGCCGCCGCGATCGCCTTCGTGGGTTTCGATCAGGGCATGGGGCCCATGGGAGTCCTGGGCATGCTGATCACCACCGCTGGCGTGGCCTGGGTTGCGCTTGGGCGTGGCGGAGCGGGGGCGCACGTGTCCGCGCAGTCGCTTCGGCGCGGACTGTGGCTCGGACTCGGTGCTGCGGCCTGCCAGGCCATCGGGGTCGTGCTCAGCAAGCAGGGACTCGATCGGGGGCTCACGCCCCTTGGGGCACTGGTCTGGCGCATGGATGCCGCCGCGATCACGCTCCTTCCGCTGGGTCTGTGGGCCATGTGGCGGGGCGGGCCCCGTCCCGCGGGGGCGCTTCGCCAAGCCATGCCTCCCATGGCCCTCGGTGTGCTCACCGGTCCGTTGATGGGGGTGTACTGCAGCATGGTGGCCACCGAGCGGCTGCCCGTGGGGGTGGCCGCCACGCTCACGCAGCTCGTGCCGGTCTTCATCCTGCCGGTGAGCCGCATCCTTCACAGGGAACCCATCTCGACACGGGCGCTCGCGGGTGCGATCATCGCGGTCGCAGGCGTGGCCGTGCTTGCCTGCGATGCCCCGGCACCGCAAGGAACACCGTGATGGATCGCTCGCGAAGACTCCGACAGGCCGATCTCGCCATGGGCATCCGCACCGCGCCAAGGTCGCGCGGCCTGCCAGGCGGACAGTGCCGTGCGCACTCGACGAGCGCCTCCGTCGAACGCCCGACCGAGCCCGTGGCCCCCGAACGAATCGCCGCTGCTCGCCCTGTCTCAAGGCTCCCCGTGACATCGCCCGCCTGGTCATCGCCCATGGTCAACGGAGAACGCGGCGAAGCGCTCGAGGCGCTCCGGGTTCGTCACGATGCCGAATGCCCGCACTGCACCACCGCCAGGGGACACACGCACACCGTGTTTGGCGAGGGCAGTCCCTCGGCCCGGCTCATGTTCATCGGTGAGGCTCCTGGAGAGCAGGAGGACCTGACGGGGCGTCCCTTCGTGGGTCGGGCGGGGGAAAAGCTTGACGAGATGATCTCGGCCATGGGTCTGAGCCGCGAGCAGGTCTACATCGCGAACGTGCTCAAGAGCCGACCTCCGGACAATCGCACGCCGCTGCAGCACGAGGTGGACGGGTGTGGGCCGTTCCTCATCGAGCAGATCCGGATCATCCGTCCGGAGGTGATCGTCACGCTCGGAGGGCCGGCCACCAAGCTGCTGCTGGCCACCGAGGAGGGCATCACACGGTTGCGGGGGATCTGGGCCTCGTGGACCGACCCGGCAGGCGAGCTTGACCCGATCGCGGTCATGCCCACCTATCACCCTGCGTACCTGCTGCGGAACTACACCCCCAAGACCCGGGGCGAGGTCTGGGCCGATCTCAAGGCCGTGATGGGGCGGCTGGGTCTTCCGGGAAGGACCTAGGAATTTCCTGAAAATCTGGGAACCGTGGGAATCCGGGCCGCTTCAGCAGCCGTATCGAGAACGGAACCGGTCCCCTGGACCGACCCAACCAAGCCCCCCACGAGGAGCCTGCCGCGGCACGTCTGCGGCGGGCTCTTTCACTTGGGGCGATGGACAGCCCGATCAGGCCACCAGGGCCATCGAGGCGCTCGAGATCAGGGCTGCGCCGTTGGTGTCCCGCAACTGCCGGTAGTCGATCAGTTCCACGGCCGACGGAGCCGCGATCCGGAGCGTGCTGGCCATGTTGCCGATGCTGCACCAGCGGCTGGGGTTGCTCTGGGCTCGGAATGGCGCCTCGAAACGATCCGCATCCGCACCGCAGTAGAGCTTCAGCCGCTCGCGATCAAGCTGCTCCACCTGTGAGGCCACCTGATCGTTCACGGGGCCCGGATCGCCGAACTGGGGACCCACGTGGCTCAGGTCTGCGCTGCTGACGAACAGCGTGCGTCCGCCGAGTTCGCCCAGGGCCGTCCGGAGCGTCTTGATGAACTCCTCGGTGGTCGCGCGGGCACCATCGTCGGCCACCATGGGTCTGAGGGGATCGGGGATCAGGGCGGCCACCACGGGAACCTGCCCGAAGAGGTGCTGGATCCATGGCAGGTGCAGTTGCACCGAGTGCTCGCCCAGGAAATCCATCTGATCGGCATAGATCCGCTTGCGGCCCAGGTTGCTCTCCAGGAAGGCATGGACGCCCTTGTCCGGCTCCGCGGTGCCCAGCGGCGTCGCGAAGCCGAACTCGCTCATCACCACGCCATCGCCGATGCCGAAATGGTTCGTCCCGAGCACCACCACGCGATCGGGCCGTTGGTCGGGGCGCAGCGCGCGGTAGGCCGAGGCGTACTGCACGATCCCGTGCTGGTAGTCCAGGTGCGGCGCCACCAGACCGACCACCTGCCCCTCGATCTCGGGGTCTTCCGCCTCGCCCAGGAACTTGCCGAGCACTTCCGCAGCCTTGGTGGCGTCACCCAGCCCCAGCGTGCAGGTGGCGGGGAAGTGGCCAGCGGATTCCACCTTGGCCTTGGCGACCCGCTCCAGTTCCTCGAACCGGGGACCCCACAGCAGCCCGAGCTCGTCCATGCGGGCGACCAACTGCCGGAGCATGTCCATGGGGGCCTTGGTCCGCTCCGAGATCTCCTCCAGGGATTCGCGGCCCTGGAACTGGAGCACCAGCGGCAGCACCTGAGGGATCACGCCCATGGATTCCTGGGCCAGTGCGGAGGGGTCCCGAAGGAGAACGATCTTCTTCCCCTCCTGCTCGATCCCCAGCGGCTGGAAATTGCGGATGTGAGGGCGGTTTTGGTGCTCGGGTAACGCGGCGGGGGTGGTCATGACCGGCCGAGTGTACGGGGCAGGCCGGGGCGTCATGGTCACTCTTCCCATTCCTGGCGAACCCGGCTTCAGACCCGGGCGTGTGCGGGCCGATGACAAGCACCGGATAGACTTCCGGGTTCACGCCATTCGAGGACTCCAACGATGCCCCGATCCATGCTCTCCGTCCTTCTCGCCGGATTCCTGTTCAGCCCGGCTCTCGCCCAGCAGCCGCCCGCCGCACCGTCGGCGCCTGCCAAGCCCATCATGGCCCCCAACCGGCCGTTGGGTCCCAAGGGCGAAAGCGGCATGATTCCGATCGAGCCGCCGAAGCTGGAGGGGCAGGGGTCTTCCGATGGTGGCATGGTTCCGGGCCAGGGCATGCCTCCCTCGACCGGCGAGGCAACCAAGCCGGTGCTTCGCTGCGAACCGGATCCGCTGGACCTGGGCGAGATGGTCGTCGACACGACCAAGAGCGGGAAGGTGAAGTTGGTGAACATCTCCGACAAGCCCGTCACGGTGACCAAGGCCATCACGAGCTGCGGCTGCACCACGGCAGGAACGCCCAAGGACCCCATTCCGCCGGGCGGTTCCGCGGAGGTCGAGATCAGCCTGAAGGCTGGTCCCAAGCCGGGCGCGGCGTTGAGCAAGCGCGTCACGTTCCAGGTGGATGGCCATGCCCCGACCATGATGACGGTTTCGGGCAAGGTTCCCGCCTACGTCACGCTGACCCCTGACGTGATCGAGGCGCCCGGCGAGGGCCAGACGAGCGAGGGGACCATCACCCTCAAGAGCGTCGATGGGACCCCATTCAAGATCACCGCCGTGGTGCCCCCGATCGTTCCGGATGCCGGCTCCGACGCGAAGGCCGAGCATGTGGTCCACATCGACTGGAACCAGTGGCGAGAGACCGGCCGCACCATCAAGCTGTCGTTCAGCCTCGATCACCCCAAGGCGCCTTCACTGTCCTGCCTGATTCGCAGGCCGCCGGGAACGCCGGGATCGCCCAACGCGCCCGCAGGTCCCAATCCGGCCGAGAAGGCCGCCAGTGCCCTGGTCACGGCTGCCCGCAGCGGCGACCTTGCCGCCGTGAAGAAGCAGCTCGACGATGGAGCCAAGATCGATGCCCCGGACAGCGCCGGCGGACGGACCGCGCTGCACTGGGCCGCCAAGGAAGGCAAGGGCGAGGTCGTGGCACTGCTGATCGAGCGCGGCGCGGACCTGAAGGTCGCCGGTCGTGACGGCAAGAACGCCCTGTGCATTGCGGGCGAGAGCGGCCGGACCGAGGTGGTGAAGCAGCTGCTCGATGCCGCCAAGGCGAAGAACGTGGACATCGTGAACGCGGTGGACCGTCTGGGCGGCACGCCGCTCATGTGGACGGCGGCCCTTGGCAAGCCCGAGACCGTCACGCTGCTGCTGTCCAACGGCGCCACGGTGAACGTGGCCGACAAGAACGGGCTCACGCCGCTGCTGTGGGCGGCAGGCATCGGCGATCCTCGCTCGGTCGAACTGCTGATCGAGGCGAAGGCCGACATGAAGGCGGCCGACAACCTGACGGGCGACACCGCCCTGATGCGGGCGGCACGCAACGGGAAGGTGGAGAGCCTTCAGGCCCTCATCGCCGCCGGGGCGGACGCCGCGGCCACCAACCGGCAGGGCATGACGGCCTGGCTGATCGCCTCGGCGAACGGCAAGGTGGACAAGCTCAAGCTGCTCGAGGCCGCCAAGGTCGACGTGAACGCCCGCGATGCCCGCGGCTGGAATGCCGTGGACTACGCCCGCAATCGATCGGACGGCAACCGCGACGAGGTGCTCCAGTACCTCCAGGATCAGCTGAAGCTCAAGCCAGCCGCGGAGCAGACCCCGCAGTGACGGTGGCCTCGGGTCCGATGTCGGAACTGCCCGCGGTGGCGGCCCTGGCCGCCCGGGTGCGCGAGGTGAAGCTGCT